>CAZKPD010000054.1:0-1704 GCA_964554585.1 uncultured Rikenellaceae bacterium | reverse complement strand
CACCCAAAATGGCGGCACAATTACCATAACTCCATCCAGCGATGGTATTGATGTGACCAATACGCTGTTACTGAATGGCGGAGATTTAACCATCCTTGCTCCAACCAATGATGTGAAAGGGTTAAAAGCAAAAACCATAGAAATTAGCAATGGTACTCACCATATCACCGTTTCGGGCAATCAGTCGAAAGCAATAAAAACCAGCGGAAGCGTAACATTTAATGGGGGTACAACTACACTGATTGCTTCGGGCTCAGTGGTATTGGAAGCGTCGGGCAATGGTTTCGACCCCTCGTACTGCTCTGCCATAAAAAGCGATGTGGATGCAACTATCAACGGCGGCGTACTAGCCATAGAGTGCACAGCGAGTAATTCCGGAGGAAAAGGAATTTCTGCCGATGGGGATATCACCATAAACGGAGGAACCGTTAACATTACTACGAAAGGCGACGGTGCAACCTACAAGAATGCATCGGGGGCTACGGATAGCTACACCTCGGCATGCATTAAAGCCGATGGTAATATTTTACTATTAGCAGGAGATATTACCTGTGCCAGCTCGGGCAAAGGCGGGAAAGGCATTTCGGCAGACGGCACAATGACCATTGGTAACCCCGATACCAACGACCAGCTGCTTGCCCTTAGCGTAACCACTTCGGGTAATCGGTTCCATGTATCGGGCTCAGGACAAAATGCAGACTATGCCAACCCCAAGGCGATAAAATCGCTGGGTAATATGGTTGTGAACAGCGGAATAATCACCGCAAACTGTACCCAAAACTCCGAAGGAGGCGAAGGGTTAGAAAGTAAGGCCACCCTATACATCAAAGGCGGACAGATTACCGCCACAACCTATGATGACTGTATCAACGCATCAAACCATATTGAGATTTCGGGCGGCACACACTCATTAACAGCCAAGGGGAATGACGGTGTCGACTCCAACGGTACGCTAACCATTTCGGGAGGGTTTACCATTTCGAAGGGTGCAGGTGGTCCCGAAGGTGGTTTTGACTGCGATAATAGCACATTTAAGGTGCTGGGCGGAACCATGGTTGGAACGGGCGGAAACACCAGCAATCCCACAGCCAGCGTTTCCACGCAAAACTCGCTTAAGCTCTCCATTGCCTCAAACCAAAGCATCTGCATTACCAATTCAGCCAATGAGGTTATTCTGATTTTTACCCTGCCGGCAGTTTCCGGTGGCGGAGGTCCCGGCGGGGGTGGCAATAGGGTTACCATGCTCTTTAGCGATCCCGCTTTTGTGAATGGCACCTACACCCTGAAGTATGGCGGAACCATTGACGGTGGCACCAGCTTTAATGGGTATTATACCGGGGCTACCTACTCGGGTGGCACAAGCCATACCTTTACGGTGAGCTCAAAATACACAACGGTAAACCTGTAATTGCTCACTACCCGCTAAAACCCATAGGGCAAGCGCTGATCCGCTTGCCCTCTTTTATTGGGTACAGCCAATAGAATCGGAAATTTTGGAGCACATGAGCTGTACAACCACAGAGCGATACACCCACGTATCAACCAAGAGCTTACAAAATATTCATTCGCCTTTTGACAGCCTTTAGCTCATTTTTTCATATATTAGCTAGACAATAAATAGGTCTGACTGGAGTCAGACCTATAAGCGAGATGGGGTACAATACGCTTCGCTTAACGGTGGCTACATCCCAACAAGTTGGGATT
>CAZKPD010000053.1:0-15941 GCA_964554585.1 uncultured Rikenellaceae bacterium | reverse complement strand
TCTCACTTCTGGCCTTAGGGCCACAGGGTTCCAGTGTGGCAAAAAGCCAGCAATCAGACAAGTCTTTGGTTCTGAATTTCTTATCCAGCAGAGTATATTCTGCATGGTCGCCATCCCGATATTCTCCACGATATGCCATTTCGTATGTCCCATCAGGGAAAACAAGGACTGCCCCAACTTTGGGGCTGGGCGCGTCTTTCTTGAGTTCATCCACCGACCTTTTCATGGCCTCAATGGCTAACTCCATATAAAAACGTGGTTCTTTTCGTTTATCCTCCGTGTTTTCCTTTTGTGCCATAATTCTAACTTAAATTATTACTCTTAATCTGGCCTATTCCTCCTCACCACCCTCCAACTCTTTACCCATTCGGTATTTAATATCGTAGTTGATGATAAAATCTAATTCCTCCTCCGTAAAACCGTAGTGCTCGGCTAATACAGCGTCGATTTCGTCAATAATGGGTTTTGATTCTCTAGGCTGAAAAGACTGAATTTCCAATAGACCCGCACGTTTATCATTTCTTTTCAGAAAAATTGAATTGTTTTCTAAATCTATCATTAATTTGTTGGCAAGTTTAGAGAGTTCATTTTTAATATCATTATCCATATTTGATAAGTCACACGGCATTTTAAGAATTTCTCTAGTATTTACGTTGCGGCAATCTGAAAATGCGATAAAAAACCAAAAAAACAAACCACTGTTTAAAACTGCTAAAAGAGTGTTTTTTTCAATTTCACTATTTACAGAAATGTCTTTTAATTCAGAAGGTTCTAAAATATTTCTTTGACAATCATAAATAATAGGTACGTTTTCGAAAAATTGAATAAAGTATTGAAGTTTTCTTGTGTAACGAATTTTGTGGTTTGAATTTTTTACTAAAAAATTACCAACACTTTTTCTCTGTTTATTTAGTGCTTCTAATATAGATTGTTCGACATCGTTTGAGATTTTCGGGTAACCACTAATAGTAAAATAATCCTTATTTACATTCTGATAACAAATTTTGCTAAATAAGTTATCTCGCTCACCAGAAACCCATCGGTAGTATTTTGTTGTGTAAATCTTATCAACAGTTTCATTATTCTTTATAAATATGGTAAGTCTTTTATCAACGCCATCAAACAATTTTGATGGTCTTACTCCAAAATTTGAAAAGAAATAGCCAGAACCACTGTTCTGACACACTTTTCTCAATGTTGAATAGCCATTAGTTGAAACAATTGAAATTGGCACAATCATACCAATTCTACTTTCTTTTCTGAGAAGTGAATTAATTGAGCGTTCTATGCATAGTGCATAGATATCACCGCAAGGTAATGTATCATAATTCTTTGGAATGTATTTTACATCTTTTAATGGGACATACGGCGGATTCCCAATTATCACATCAAACCCGCCGTTGCCCTGCACTATTTCATAAAACTCTGCAAACCAATGGAAGGGTTGGTGGGTTTGCAGCCAAGTATCGTAGGGTATGGCTTCGGCCTGCTTGTGTAGCAGCTGATTGAGCTGGTGGTTGAGCTCTATCAGCCGTTTATTGAGCTCCTCCTTTGCCTCTTTAAACTCCTTGAAATCATCGCTATAAGTCAGCTGAATATCTTTGTATCGCTTAAAAGCATTGGCAACCACCTCGCATTTTTCCTCAATGGCGGGTTTTGCCAGTGCGCCGTCTAAAGTGTAGGTCAAACCCTTTTGCAACTCTGCTTCGGTGGCAAAACCCACCAATGTATTTCCGGCACGGATATTAAAATCAATATCGGGCAGGGGTTCTAGGCCCAAATTGGGTTTGCGGTAGTCGGCCTCTACGGTGGCAACCAATTTTAGGAACAAACGCAGCTTGGCAATCTCCACCGCTTCTTTCATTATGTCCACCCCATACAAGTTGCGGAGTATAATGCTTTTGTATATGAAGTACTGCAGGTTGGGATGTTCGGGACGTTTTACCTGAGCCAGTGTTTCTTCAAAAAACTTGTATTTGCCTTTGGGTGCTTCGGCCACAAAGTTTTCCATCCGTTGCAAGCAGCTTTCATACAATGGTTCCAGTATGTTCATGGCTGCAAACAGAAATGCACCCGACCCGCAAGTAGGGTCAATAATGGTAATACTGCTGAGTGCTTTGTAAAAGTGTTTAAGCAGCTCGGGGTCGTTGGTGTTTTCTACCACATCTTGTGCAAACTGTCTTATATTCAGATTGTAGGTAATAAAGTCGTTGATATGTGCTATTTCGCCTTTCTCAATTTTGCTTTTCACCTCGGTGTATCGGTTTCTGCGGTCAACCACTTCGCGCCAAATTTCGGTGGGTAAAGCATACTCTACTGGAGCAGTAGTATTCCACGCTTTTCTGCGCTCAATTAAGTTGGGTTGCGATGTATCTACTCCTATTTCAATTTCGTTCGGTAAAGGAAGTGTTACACTCTTTTTTACTGCATCATAAATATAAGCATCATCGCTTTGTTTTACCAATTGCCACACTTCGACTTCGCTCAACCGATCGTTGCCAGAGCGTAGCCGAAGGGAACGGAAGGTTTCATCGAACAAAAATGGAATAATGCAATTTTTACTAATGTAGTCGGTAATATCCTCTTTGGTGTAGTAAGCACCCATCTGCGCCCGATCGTTGATATACTTTTCAAAAATGTAACCAATCACATCGGGGTTAATGTCCTTTCCTGTGGCATCCATACGGGTATCGAGATGCCAATGATACTGGTCGAAGAAATGGAAAATATTCTCAAAAGCCTTATCGCTTATATCAATATGAAGGTATTGCTTTTCGAGTTCGTGAACATCGAAGAGCCCTCCATTCAGGTATGGGATTCGTCCAATCTCATTTTTCAGCTCTTCGGTCTGATTGGGTGCACCCAAACCCTGATGGAACAGGGCTAGCAAGAAGTTTTTATAAAAACTTACATAGAACTTATCTTTCCCTTTTTTATGCTGACAATAGGTTAGCTTATCTTTCAGGTAATTTAGGTTATTGTCTAGAAAACCTTTTCGTTGGATGAAATAACAAAACATCAAGCGGTTTAACATCAGCGATGCGTACCATTCGCGGTCGGCAACAATGGAAATCCCTTCGATAAATTCGATAAACTTTTTATGCTCTTTTCTGAAATTCTCATAGAATTTCTTAGTAACCTGTTCTACATTTTTGCTGAAGTTTTCATTTACCTTATCCACCACGTCGGAAATGGTAATATTATCCTCCTGATCAAGGGTGAAAAACAGATTTGATGTTTTTTGATAAAGTAGTTCGGGCTCTTGCCCACTGTTCCAGCGTGTTTCGCTCAATCGTGACGGTTTGCCCAATTGCCTAACTAACAGCTGCCAAATCTGTGTTGAATGGCTATTGTCGCAAAAAACAATCAGATGTTCACGGTAGAGCTTCCCGATTTTTCTGTCGAGTTGCAATCGTGTAGCATAGTCGGGCAAGTTTTGCTGTTGCGTGGGTTTATAAACTAAAATTCTGAAACCACCCTTCTCCGCCACTGAGTGAAACATATAGGTTTCGTCTTTCAATTTAATGGGTGTATGCTCATCTATATAATTCCACCCCAGCCGATTGAACAACCTAGTAAAATCAAAAGCTTCGACCAATTCTTTGAACTGCTTTTTGCTTATGGTACCCATATTTTAACCAGTTTTTATTCCCATTGAACAGAGTATTTGTGGAGTTCTGAATCCATCTTGATCTTTTTGTTCCACAATACAGAGCCTACCCTCGTCCCTCAACTGCATACACAGCAATGCCATCTCCTCGTCAGAACAATTTAATTTGATTCTACGATTAATTATCTCTCGTGCAGTTTCACGCAAAGGGAAATGGAAAATATCATCGATTGTTTTTTTCAATGCATCCACTTCAAATAAAGTGTTTTTTACACTCTCATAATAACGGTTAAGCATACCATAAGCCTTATACTTTGCACTTGATTTGCTGCCCAGTTGCCCCCCTGTTTTAGCTGCATCACGCTCGGCGAGCAAAACAGCCTGCTTAACCAAATCGTGATGATTATCTAATCTTCTAATTTCTTGTGTGGTAAGATTACACTCAGCCATTTTCAAAATTCGGGATTGGCCAGTTGAAATTTGGTCGCCCTTTTCGTTCAGCCACGATAAAACCTCATATCCATGGCTATTGCGATGATATACTATAACGCTATTATTCTCAAAACCATTGTCGTGCTTCTCTTTTGTAGAATAAACAACATCTGGCAAGTTTATAATCTTTTTCTTCAACTCTGGGTTAGCCTTAATTGCTTGATTCCAAATTTCATACGCCTTTGACGTTAAATCAACATCGCCTTCATCTTCATCGAGTATTCCTGCTTTCTCATTATATAAATCTTGGATGTTAATAGGGTCGCCATCAAAAAAAACTTCATCCGCACCCACTGCCTCAGCATTCTCCCTTATTCGTTGCGATAGTCTGCCTCTTAAACGTATAATCCGTTCCAAACCCTCTTGGGGCAAAAATGAATAACAGTAGATCTTATCAGCCAATTGCCCAATTCTATCAACACGCCCAGCCCTTTGAATGAGTCGGATAATAGCCCAAGGTAAGTCGTAGTTAACAACAATGTGGGCGTCTTGCAAATTCTGTCCCTCGCTTAAAACATCGGTGCTTATTAGGATACGAATTTCATCTTTCACATTTTTCACCCTATTACTTTTTGGACTAAAACGGTGCGCAACATCAGTTGGATTTTCTAATTCGCCTGTGGCACATGCAATATTGCTAAAGCCTCTCCTTTTCAATTGCTCAAACAAGTAGTGCGCTGTATCTGCAAATTGAGTAAAAATTAATATTTTTTCATTTTTATGCTCAGTATTGCACAGTTTTCCAAGCGAATTAAGCTGTTTGTCATCATCTGGGTTCCATTTTTTTCCTATTTCCAATATTGATATAATACATTTGGAGTCGTCTTGGAGTTGCTGCTTCAGATTGTCTTTAAACAATGTGCTCGAGATCCAGTCGTATTTGCGTTTTTCTGCGGCATACTTTTCGTAGTACTCCTTTGCTAACTTCTTATATTCTGCTTCCTCCGTAAACAAATTCAACGAAATGCCCTCTTCATTGTCGTTTTCTTCTAAAAACTCATCCATATTCGCCTTTTCCTGTTGCCCAATGGGCAGGGGTAGGCCATTCTCAATGGCATATATAAAGATTTCATTCCGCAAAACATGACGAGCCAATGAAATAAGAAAAGAAAAACCTGAACTTTCTAACCGCTTAAAAAGATTAGTTCGGCAAAATCCCATTAACCCTTTGCCTGCACGGCTTAGGTTGGCCATAATTCTTCTTTCCTCTGCATTTGCTACACCTTCTTTTTCTTTGTCAATATAATTACCCAATCCGTAACGTGCTAGGTATAATCCATTTATTATTTTAACAATGTCGTCATCGTATAATTTCACATAAATATCCTTGCTATCATTAGGATCAAAAGAGTATTCAATTTTCTTGGGTATTCTATCGGGAAAATACAAAACCTTACCATCGTTAAAAGTTAGATAGAATTGTTTCTTTTGTGTATCATATGTAGCATAATTCTCCTTGATAAAGGTTCTTGTACGCCTTACCATATACATTTTCAGCAGTTCTTGCCAGTCGTCGGAAAAGGAGCTCTTTTCAAAAGCGAGCAAAGTATTTGGTGAGTATTGATAATTTGCAATAAATTCAATTGGACCGCCAACATCACGTACAAAATTTTCAGGTGATATACCTAAATCTTTGTCTTCGGATATAAACAAACGTAATTGATTGGAAATATCAGCATAGCTCTTGTTGTATGGTGTTGCCGTTAGAAGGATTACCTTGCTTTCATTTTTTTCTAGATACTCTTTCACAATAGCATATCGCTTGCCCTCCCTATTTCTTAAGTTATGGCTCTCATCAATGATTACTACCCTATATCGTCTTGTTTGCTCAAGGAATTTCTTATCGACTCTTGAAATACTATGCACCTTTGCCCTCAATTGGTAAGTATGCACATATTCCTCCCACATTCCAACAAGGTTCTTAGGGCAAATAATTAGTGTTTCTGTAAAAAAGGTTTCTTCAAAGAGTTTGGCAACAGCTGTTGCTGTCATAGTTTTTCCCAAACCTACCACATCGCTTATAAGCACACCCCCTCGTTTATCTAGATGACGAGCAGCCACACTAACAGCATTCATCTGAAAAGGGAGTAGGTCCGTTTGTAAAACTTGGGGAATAATATAGCTGCCAATACCATTTCTTGCTTCTTGCGAAAGGTGATAGGCAATTTTCAGGTAGATGTAATATGGTGGTATAGTTCTTTCGCCTGCCCAACTCTCTTCCAATATTTTAACTAATTCCCCTGATATGTCAAAACACCAATCGCTATCCAGTCTTGCTTCAAACCATTTATTCAGTTTTATTGCAGCATCTTCTTCTACAACATTAACATTAAGTTCACCTTGTTGCGAAAGCCCAGCCATAGTTAAGTTGCTGCTACCAACATACCCTATCAATGGTGCATCCTGATCTTTTCTATGGCATAGATACAATTTGGCGTGTAATGGATACTCTAGAAATAAATATACTTTCAATTTTTTATCAATAATCTGCGATTTTAATTTTCTTATACACTCCTCATCTTTATTAGTGGGTGTACCAAAGGTAAGTTGCCTTGCAAACGATTTAGCTATTTCTTTCTTTAGCGCAGCTGCTGTCGGGTTATCCATTAACCCCTTCTTAGCCTCACTTAATTCTCGTCTAATAAAATTTTCATCAGTAATTTGCATGCCTATCAACAATCTACAGCAACTATCCCCCCCCTCAAAATGATCAATGTGATTCATTAGAACACTCCAACCTCTCAAATTGAAATAACCTACACAAAAATCTGCTCTGAAAGAACTCTTAATTGTTTCTATAAGTCCAGTCTTAAGGTGTAAATTAATATTGTCAAAAATTTTCGGCATATCAGTAGTTTGTTGAATAGAATATAAATAGTATTGGTATTCAAATATAGGATTTTCTTTTTTATAATAATTCCTTACTCTTATTTACTATCTCACTGTCAATCCCTAAAATCTCTGCAATACGAAGTGCCTCATGGGGTACATCCTTTCCATCATCTTCCAGTAGCGAGTAGTCAATATAATTGCCAATATTCTCCACGGTGATGGTTACCTCTTGGTTCTGCTCCACAAATCCTTTTACCCTTAGCTTACGGCATTGGGTGCTCAAATTTCCGTAGTGGGTGGTAATCACCGCTTTTACGGGGCATTGGTTTAGAATATTGGCCACCGCGCTCACAATGGCCCGTCCCTCAACGGGGTTGGTGGTTCGCGCCAGCTCATCAATAAGGATAAGCAGATTTTTGCCCTCCTTGGCCTGCTGTACGATATGGTTTACCGTTAGCATTTCGGCGGCATAGGATGATAGTCCCGACAGTACCGATTGCTCATCGGTAATGCTGAACAGGATTTGCTCCACAGGAGCAATGGCAGCTTTGGCAGCGGGTACAAAAAACCCGTATTGGCAAAGCGCTTGGCTGAGGGCAAGAGTTTTGAGGAGCACCGTTTTTCCGGCCATATTGGCACCGGTAACCAAACAGGTTCCGCTATGTAACTCCACATCAATGGGTTGGTATCGTTTACCCTGTTGCTCTAGGTTCTCTTTTAGCTGGGGATGAAATAGCCCTTGATACGCGGTTTCCTTTTGGTCGAGGCGGGGAATGGTCATGCCGTACAGGGTAGCCTGTTTGGCTTTGGCTATAAGTATATCCACCGTACCCGCTCCATCAAGGGCATTTTGTAGGGTGGTGGCGTGTTGCCAAAGCTGCTCTGACAGTCGCTGTCTCACCCTGTCTTCCACATCGGCTATGCGTTGCCTTAGCGTTTCCGACTGCTCTAGGAGCCCGTCAATACCACCGTTCTTGCCTTCCTCTTCCAACTTTGCCAGCGTAAACTCCACGCCCTTTAGCTCCTTGCCCAGAGGGGCCAGCTGAGCATCAAAGCTGTTGCTGATATAAAATGACGGTATTTTTTGACCCTCAGGGTCAATAATCTGTAGCACTTCCTGAAGTTGCGGAAGCAGTTCGGATAAAAAAGGGAATGGCAGAGCCAGCTCCTTTAGCTCCTCGGCCAGTAGCGCAAAGGTCTTAATCTCATACAGCTCAATATCGTTCAGGGTAACCCTTTGCTTTAGGTTTTTTAGGGTTCCTGCAATATCGCGTAGCTGGTCCAGCTTAATGGCTATCCTGTCAAACGTGCTCCTGTTCTTACCCTGTTCAACGGCCTGTTTTGTTTGGTTGATAGGGTTTAGGTGGTATTCAATCTCCTCCATCTTGGTTAAAAAAGGAGAGGAGAGCAACATCCTTCGGGCTAAGCCCGATTTAAGGTCGAGCCTTTCAACCACATGGCGTAAGCCTGATATTTTGGTTACTGCTGATTTTAGCTGCATGGCTATAACTTTTTAACGTCGTAAACAGGGATTTGAAGCGTTTCCTCCAGTGAGGCTTTTAGCAGGTCCGAATCGAGCCTATACCCATTGGGTGCAACGGGGTTGATACACACGGCTACCAGTCGGGTTTGATTTACCACTCTCACCCTGCCACCCTTATTGATAAAGGAGTAGTAAGCTTCGGGGGTAGCAAAAACTTTGGAAAAGTCTTTAATGATCAGCTCCACCTCAGCCACATTTTTTTGCATTCGCAAAAATTCAAATAGCTGGTTGCTAACCGCTCCCGCCACAAATAACCTGTTTCCGTAGCTGAAAATTTGGTCTTTCACCTTTTTGAGCATAAACACCGATTGCACATTTAAGTCGTGGAGATTATTGTGCTCATCAATGGCAAATATACCCGAATCAATGGGGTCAAGTTTCTCTTTTAGAGAACTCTCCACTTCGGATAGCTTAATCAGATCGTGAACGTATCGGGTTTTGTGAACCAGAACGGGAAGACTGGCCGAGTAGGCAGCTCCGGTGGTAAGAATCATCCCTTTGGTTACCGCAGGCGAAGCCAAGCTAAGGCGTGACAACGCGCCATCCACCAGCGTGAGCTCCACGTCAAATTTGCCCATTTGGGCAATCAGCTCCCTGAGGTTATGGGTATCGGGCGGACCGGAGAGGAGCACCTTATCGGTGCTAAGGGCTTTGGCCACAATAAGCCGTCCCAATGCGGTGTGAATGGGGCTCACATCCAGTATTTCGGAGGTGATACGGCGGTTGAGGTAATGCTTTTCTGCCGATATAAATACCGTACCCGGATGGATACGAATCTCCGGTTTTTGAGTTTGGGTTACAATATCCTTACTTTCGCCATCAATGCCAATGGATGTGAGCGCGATGCGCTTGTTCATACCCTTTAACCGACGCACCACATAGTTGAGCGCTTCGGTTTTTCCGGTATTCTTCTCCAAACCCACAATGGAGAGGCTTGAGAACGACAGCACATCATTGATAAATGGCATGGTAGCGGGTTTTATTACTGTTTATAAGATAGCCCTGAATTCTTATGCAGAACAACAGGGCTATCTCAGTATGGGGAACAGAACTGTTATTTCTTATTTCTCAGTTTGCGCGAGAGGTTAGCGGGTTCAAGAGAAATCTTGTCACCGTGCATCAATCCGGCTATACCGTCTTCGATTCCCTGCTGTTCACAGTCCTTACAGTGGCACTCGTTCACATAGTCAGTAGGTTCGGTATATGATGCGATAACGCCCTCAAAGTTTCGGAGGATAATCTTGCCGGGAACCTGTGAGATTACGTACTGGGGCATTACCGGTGTTTTACCGCCACCACCCGGAGCATCCACCACAAAGGTGGGAACGGCAAAGCCTGAGGTGTGTCCGCGTAGGCTCTCAATAATTTCAATACCCTTAGAAACGGGAGTTCTAAAGTGTGATAGCCCTTGCGACAGGTCGCACTGGTAGATGTAGTAGGGGCGAACGCGAATCATCACCAGCTTATGCACCAAATCCTTCATCACATGGGCGCAGTCGTTAATGCCACGTAGTAAAACCGATTGGTTACCCAATGGTACTCCGGCATTGGCCAGCATGGCGCAAGCCCGTGCACTCTCCTCGGTAATCTCGTTGGGATGGTTAAAGTGGGTATTGAGCCAAATGGGATGATACTTCTTCAGCATATTCACCAAATCTTCGGTTATGCGCTGGGGCAGAACCACCGGAACACGGCTTCCAATGCGGATAATTTCCACATGGGGTATTTCCCTTAATCTTCTGATAATATCCTCAAGGGTTTTGTCGCTAACCAGTAGCGCATCACCACCAGAAAGTAGCACGTCCCGAATTTGTGGCGTTTTGGCAATGTACTCAATGGCCTTATCAATATTATCCTTGGGTGCTGCCGCATCCTTTTGCCCTGCAAACCTACGACGTGTGCAGTGGCGACAGTACATGGAGCACATGTCGGTAATCAGGAAAAGTACCCTGTCGGGATACCTGTGGGTAAGTCCGGGAACGGGTGAGTCCTCGTCCTCGCTAAGCGGGTCAAGCAGATCCGAAGGAGAAATATATGTCTCAGCCGCCGAAGGGATAGCCTGTTTCCTTACGGGGCAGTTGGGATTATCAGGATCAATGAGCGACAGGTAGTAGGGCGTAATGGCCATACGGAGCGTTTGCAACGACTTGATAATTCCTTCCTCCTCCTCAGCGGTGAGGTTGACGTACTTTTTAAGCTCCTCCAGCGTTTCAATGCGATTGCGCACCTGCCATTTCCAGTCGTTCCACTCGGCATCGGTGGCGTTGGGAAAGAGCTCGGCGCGTCGGCTTTTATTCTGAAATAGGGTCATAGTTATATTTTTAAACGATAGACAAAGGTGTGAGACACAGAAAAAATAAGGTATCCACAAATATACATACTATTATCCAAAATGACCATTGTGGGGGATGTGGATATCCCTGTTCTATAGCTATTAAAAGTTTACCCTTAGCATGTATCAAATGTTTGATTTGCTAAGGGTAAAACAGATAGACGTTTTGGAATCTACTTAGGCGTACAACTCCATGAATACCTTACGCAATGTCTCGCTTTCGCGAAGGATTTGTAACGTAATCTCTGCATGGCCCTTAGTATAGCCGTTGCCCACAATCATGGTCACATCGCTACCCACACCCTCGGCGCCCAGGGCAGCCTTGGTAAAGTTGGTGGCCATGGAGAAGAAGTAAACCATTCCGTTATCCTTTGTACAAAGGATGCTGGTCATCTCCGTATCGGGAATATTCACGTTGTTAATGGTCACATCGGCCATCTTACCGCCGGTTAGCTCGCTAATCTTCTCAATCATCGATACGGGGTCGGTGGCGTTGCCTGCAAATACATGGTCGCAAAAGCCTAACTTTTGCAAACGCTCGGTGGATTTCTGGCTGTGGGTCATGCCGATTACCGTTCCGGTAACACCCACGCGCTTTTTGGCCTCGTAGCTGCAAAGCATTCCCGATTTTCCACCTGCACCAATAATCAGCACGGTATCGCCGGGTCTGCAAAGCTTGGCAGTTTGAGCCGGTGCACCGGCCACATCCAATGCCGATAGGGCAAGCTTTTCAGGTAAATCGGAGGGTATCTTGGCGTAAATTCCGCTCTCAAACAGGATGGCTTTACCATCAATATCCACCTGATCCACATCGGGGCGAATCTCTTTAATCTTATCGATACGAAGCGGAGTAAGCGAAAGGGAAACCAGCGTGGCAATCTTATCGCCCACTTTCAGGTCAATCTTACCCTCCAGCGCCGAACCAATCTTCTCAACCGTACCCAAAAGCATACCGCCCGAACCCGTCCACGGGTTACGGTGCTTGCCCTGCTTCTCCACAATTTCCATCATGATTTGGGCAATCTTCGCATGATCGTTGTTGGCGCGAGCCTTAATATCGGTAAATGATGCCGAGTCGATATTTAGGGTTTGTACGTCAATAAGAATCTCATTATCATACAACACATCCATGTTGTTGTCAATCTTATCGGCGGGTTGTGGCAGAACACCTTTGGGCTCAATTACCCTGTGGGTTCCGTATTTATTTCCTTTTTTCATTAGCTATTTCTAATTTTTTAGTTATTGAAAACTATCTCTTTTTAAGCCCAAGAATTTCGCGTGCTTCGGCTGAGGTAGCCACGGGGCGACCCAACTCCTTAGCCATACGAACCACTTTGGCAACCAGTTCGCCGTTTGATTTGGCCAGTACACCTCTTTCGAGGTATAGGTTGTCTTCAAATCCAACCCTCACATGGCCACCCATAGCAATGGCGTGAGCTGCCATGGGGAACTCGTGGCGACCAACGCCTGTGGCGCACCAGGTGGAGCCGGCAGGAATGGAATTAACCATCCAAACCAGGTTGTTGATGTTGGCCGAAGCGCAACCAAATACGCCTAGTACAAAGTTGAAATGTAGCGGATCGGAAGGTGCTTCGCCCTTTCTAATCAGCTGAAGAATAGTGTCCAGATGACCCATCTCAAAGCACTCATACTCGGGCTTAATGTTATTCTCAATCATGCGCTTGCCAAAGGCACGCATCATGGGAATGGTATTCTCAAATACCTCATCGCCAAAGTTGCAGGTACCGCAGTCGAGGGTAGCCATTTCAATGGGCAGCTCGGTGGGTTGCAAACGCTCCTCAGCGGTCATGCCCACAGCACCCCCCGTAGAGGGAATAAGGATTACATCGGGGCATACGGCCAGTATGGCATCTATACACTCTTTAAATCTTGCTTTGCTTTGGGTGGGGGTTCCGTCGTCTTCACGCACGTGAAGGTGAACAATGGCTGCACCGGCATCCACGGCCGATTTGGCCTCACGAACAATCTCCTCCACGGTGTAGGGAACGGCGGGGTTGTTCTCCTTGGTTACCTCGGCACCGCTAATTGCAGCTGTAATAATCAGTTTATCCATGGTTATCGCTTTTATTTACGTTGACAATTTTTGGGCACAATGCATGTGCCACTTGCGCGGCACACCACGATGGGCTCATCCAGCAGGTCGGCTGCCGATGCAGAAATATCGGGGCGGGGAACGATTACCTTACGGGCCTCAAAGGTCATTTTACGTGACGAATTTCCGGCCTCGGTAATCTGTCCGGTAGCTTCAATAAAATCGCCAGCATATACGGGGGCTAAAAAATCGATAGAATCGTAGGCTCTAAACAGACCTTCGTCGCCATCATTCCTAATCAAAAGTTCGGTAGCCACATCGCCAAACAGCTCCAACATTTTTGCGCCATCCACCAGGTTTCCACCGTAGTGCGCATCCTTAGCGCTCATTCTCATTCTAATAACTACTTTCTCCATAGTATCCTCTCTTTTTAAAGTTATTCTTTCACAATGTGTGTTACAAAAATTGATTGGGTTCTAACACTCTCGGGCTCAATCTGTCCCAGCTCCACTACCTCTTCGGCTTCGGCAATCACCACATCAGCAGCAGTGGCCATAATGGGGTTAAAGTTTTGGGTAGATCCCTTGTAGGTTAGGTTGCCAATGGTATCGGAAATGCTGGCTCCCAAAATTGCCATATCGGCACGTAGCGGGGTAGCAAGGATATAATCCTTTCCATCCACATTGATAATCTGCTTACCTTCTTCCACAATCGTACCTACTCCGGTGGGAGTGAGCACGCCGCCCAAACCTGCTCCGGCGCAACGGATACGCTCCGCTAGGTTGCCCTGTGGGCTAAACTCAATGGTAATCTCCTTATTGTTAAACTGCTCAATGGTACTAGGGTTGGTGCCAATATGCGAAGTGATTACATGCTTCACCTGTTTGTTGGCAATAAGCAAACCAATCCCTCTGTCGGGGAAAGCGGTGTCATTACAGATAATGGTCAGGTCTTTTACACCTGTTTTAACCATCTCCGCAATAATCTTATTGGGGGTTCCTACGCCTAAAAATCCGCCGATCATAAGGGTCATACCATCCTTTACCATGGCGGCGGCGTCCTTTGCCGTAATGAATTTACTCTTCATATCCTTTGATTATTAAATCAGTTGGATTAGATGGTCATTCCACCATCTACGCTAAGGGTTGTACCATTAATATAGGCAGCTTCATCGGAAGCTAAGAATAGGTATGCTGCAGCAATCTCCTCGGGTTTGCCCAAGCGGCCCGATGGAACTTTGGCTCTCATACCATCCAGCACGTTCTCGGGCATTTTGGCTACCATTTCGGTTGCAATAAAGCCCGGGGCAATGGCGTTTACGGTTACTCCCTTACGACCCAGCTCGCGAGCCCAAGTTTTGGTCATGCCAATCAGGCCCGACTTGGTAGCCACGTAGTTGGTTTGTCCAAAGTTTCCGTATAGTGCTACCACTGATGAAGCGTTGATAATGCGCCCGTAGTTATTCTCAACCATATAGTCGGAAATAATTTTGGTGCAGTAGAATACGCCGGTCAGGTTCACGTCAATTACCTGTTGCCATAGCTCGGGGGTCATCTTCTTCAACGAGCTGTCGCGAGTGATACCCGCGTTGTTGATTAGGATATCGATACGACCAAATTGATTGGCTACCGCTTTGGCTGCAGCCTCAATCTCTTGGTAGTTGGCTGAATTTACCTTGGCAAAGACAGCGGTTTTTCCTTCTCCGTTTAGTTTGGCTGCCAGTGCGTTTCCACGTTCCTGATCCAAATCCCAAATTACGGTGGTTGCGCCTTCAGCGGCAAACAGTTCGGCGGTAGCCGCGCCAATTCCGGCTGCTCCACCGGTAATAATCGCTACTTTTTTATCTAATCTTTTCATGTTCAAATAAATTATGTTTTTAACTATTATGAAAATTCATTTTCTAAATGGGTTTGTTGTTCTTATTTATCAAGTTGACCACAACTTTTATGATTGATTCCTTTTCATCAACATTACTGAGGGCAATCATAAGAGTTAAAGCCACCAATGCATTATCTGCAATTCGTTTTCTTCCATCCATTGAATAAAGTAACTCATTTTTTTCTAAGAAATAAAGGAATAGCATTGCAGCTATCCTTTTATTTCCATCAACGAAAGAGTGGTTCTTTGTAATGAAATATAGCAGATTTGCAGCTTTCTCTTCAATACTAGGATAGAGGTCAATTCCATTAAAGGTTTGAAAAACTGTTGTAATAGAACTATTAAAGGAGTTATCCTTCTCTTTCCCAAACAATGTATGATGGGTAAATCCCTTTTTAACCTCTTCAATCTTTGCTTTTGCCTCTTCATAGGTTATCTGACACACTTCCTTGCCCGATGTTTTTTTTATGGAAAGTTCTTGATAATCATATTGATCAAGAACTTCGAGGGCATAAGAGTAATCAGAAATCACTTTTAGGAGTCCGCTACTTTCCTCTTTTGATAACTCTTTTTGTTGAGAAATTACACCCAACATTTGAACTACACTCTGTAAATCTCTTAGGTACTCATTCTGTTTTTTTAACAACGTTTCGTTAATAGAGTATCCTTTAACTAAATGGTCTTTTAAAATTCTATTGGCCCATATTCTGAATTCTGTACCACGCTTAGAGTTTACACGATAACCAATGGCAATGATAACATCTAGATTGTAATGGCGAATTTTTCGTTTTACTTCCCTGTTTCCTTCCAATCGAACTTGTGCAAAATTGGCACAAGTTGAATCTGCTGAAAGTTCATCAGTACCATAGATGTTACGGATATGTTTATTGATGGAGGTTCTGTCAGTGTCAAAAAGGGTTTCCAATTGATACTGATTTAACCAAACGGTATCCTGTTCAAGTCGAACCTGAATCTCTGTAATTCCGTCTTGTGTTTTAAAAATTTGAACTTCCGATTTATCCATATGCATCATTTTGATTCTCGCCCTAATTCCCTATACACCATGTTATTGATACATCCTAAAATAGGGATTTATAGAAATGTGATGGTCGAAAATGAAATCAAAGAACAATAAGAATAGCTAAACCCAATGAAGACTATACAAAATGTACTGTGTGCAACAGCTTGGCCATACCCGAAA
>CAZKPD010000052.1:15037-16160 GCA_964554585.1 uncultured Rikenellaceae bacterium | reverse complement strand
GGAAAGTAAAGTTATTTTCCTTTGATTAGCTAAAGCCTTTTATTTATTGACTTTACAGCACAAAAATACACTTTTATTTTCTTTTGTTTTGCTGTTATATGATGTTTATTTGCTGCTAATATTGTACCTTTGTAAATACATAACAGCAATAACAGCAAATAGCAGCAAAAATGAAAGTACATTTAAGACAAAGGAAGCAAACCAAATCAGGCAGCATCAGTCTATTTTTGGAAATCTATAAAGGGACTACCACCACACCAGAGGGAAAAATCAAAAATTTAAGGGACTATGAATATTTAAACCTTTATTTGATTGACAAGCCAAAAACACCAATTGACAAGCAGCACAATAAAGAGACCTTGCAGCTTGCAGAGAGCATCAAAGCAAAAAGAGAGCTTGAAATCAAAAATGGTTTATATGGCTTTACAAATGAGTTTAAGCAAAGCACCAATTTTATAGACTACTTCACAGACCAAATGGAAAAAAGGAAGCAGTCAAAGGGCAATTATGGAAATTGGGACAGCACACTAAAGCACCTGATTAAATTTGCAGGGACTAAAGTACTATTCAGAGAAATAGACCAAACTTTTTGTGAAAATTTCAGGGACTATCTAAAAAATACTGCCACAACCAAAAGCGGACAGCCTTTATCATCATCAACAGTATCATCATACTTCAAAAAATTCAGAGCCTGCCTAAAGGAAGCAGTAAAGAAAAAAATAATACTTTCCAATCCTGCCACTGATGTAACCAATCCAAAAGTAATTGAGAATAAAAGAGAATATTTGACAATTGATGAACTAAAGGCTATTGTCAAAGCAGAGTGCAGATATGATGTATTAAAAAGGGCTTTTCTTTTTTCCTGCTTGACAGGCTTAAGGTGGTCAGATGTTAATAACCTGAAATGGTCAGAGCTTCAAAATACTAATGAAGGGTGGCGCATCACATTCAATCAGCAAAAGACTAAAGGACTTCAATATTTAGATATTTCAGAGCAAGCCAGAGGCTATTTAGGTGAGCAAGGCAATCCAGATGAGAGAGTTTTTATAGGCTTGAAATATAGCAGCTATATGAATGTAGAGCTAACCAAATGGATGATGAGGGCAGGCATCACAAAAGATAT
>CAZKPD010000052.1:0-14937 GCA_964554585.1 uncultured Rikenellaceae bacterium | reverse complement strand
ATATGAATGTAGAGCTAACCAAATGGATGATGAGGGCAGGCATCACAAAAGATATTACTTTCCATTGTGCCAGGCATACTTTTGCAGTACTACAATTGACTTTAGGGACTGATATATTTACACTTTCCAAACTTTTGGGACATTCAGAACTAAAAACTACTCAAATTTATGCAAAGATTATTGATGAGAAAAAAAGGGAAGCAGTAAACAAAATACCAGACATTAATATTTAGGCAGATGGACAAAATGGACAGCAAAAAAAGGTTTATAACTGCCAATCAATTGGATATTGATGTTTGGATGGATTGGATGGCAAATAATTTTGAAGCAGCTAAAAAGGACTATCCAGAAATGATGGAACTGCTTAAAGAAACCCTGCAGGAAAATCCTTTAGCAATTTCAGTAAAAATTGAGCAGATACCAGATTTATTTATCAAATGGAAAAATGAAATAAAAGATTGTGCAGAAACCACCAGACAAAGGAAAATTAACACCTATTTAGAATTAATACAAGGCTTGTTATACCATTTTAAATTTCCTGATGAGTATAACAAGGTATCAGTTGAAAAAATAAGACCAGAATTGCTTGAAATGGAAGCATACTTTACTAACCTATTGACTAAAGGAACTAAAAAACAAAAAAAGACTTCCTATGTATGGTATAGCAATCCAGATAAAGAACTTCCAGAGCTTTACAACCTGATGATTAACAAATACAAAATAATTGCACCAGGAACCACCTGTGAGCAATTTAAAGCAGTTTTTACAGGGCAGGCAATAGAAAGCATCAATCCAATCAAATGGCATCAGGACAATGCCAGTGAGCTGGTTTATTTTATTGACAGATTAGAACAAACAGATAATATTGTCCACAATCCAAAAAAAACAGACTACCAGAAAATGACAGCCTGCTTTGTCAAACCTGATGGAAAGCAGTTTAAAGCCAATTGGAAGCAGATAAAACAAAATATCAGTATCAATTTATCATCAGACAAGCAAAAGGCTATTGATGAGCTTGTAAGTAACTTTTAAGCCTTTACCTTTACCTTTACCACTTCCACAGGTAAGCACCTTTATTTTCAATACTTTCAGATTTTTGCTTTGTAATTACATAACAGAGCTTGCAAGTTCATTTTATTAATCTTTAAAATTAATCTAATGGATAATTTACAGATGATTGATGAGAGGCTAAAAAATATTGAAAGCCTTTTATCACTACAAAAAACAGTATTGAATTTTGATGAGGTGGCAGCCTATACAGGGCTATCTAAAAGCTACCTTTACAAACTAACTTGCAGCGGTGGAATACCATGCTACAAACCACAGGGAAAGCATATCTATTTCAATAAACAGGAAATAGACCAATGGCTATTGCAGAACAGGAAAGCCACTACCAAAGAGCTTGAAGACAAGGCAGCCACTTTTGTAACTCTTAAAAATGGTGCAAAATGATAGGGGCTTATTACAAATTGGCTATTCTACCAGATGAGGTGAGAGCAGCAAACAAAATAAGAAGCAAAGCCAGATTAGATTGTATTTCCTTTACTGATAGGGTGGCAGGTGGATATAAGGGCTTGACAAATTTTGTCAATCACAAAAGATTTAAAGGGCAGTTATATTTCTTTAAAACACCTTGTAGGGACTTTATAAATACAGACAGCAAAAGGCTTGCAGAATGGAGTTTAACAGGCAATGGCTTAAACTTTAGTAGTATCTACATTGATGATTTAGATTGTCCAGAAATAGGATATGGCTATCCAAATGCAAAAAGACATTTGGCCAATGGCAGCCCTAATCCACTATTTCCATTTAGAAATGATGGCTACTTATTTATAATCAATAAGGACTATTCAGAAATAGAGCTGCTTATAATTCCAGATGGCAGAAACCTAATATCATCATACTACCAAATTTTAATAGATGGTGGCTTTGATGATGAGCTTGAAAGTTTAAGAAATGAAGCCAAAAAGTTTTATCAATATGAGGGGCTTGTCTTATAGTAAGATGTATCACTTGACAATTTTAATCAAATAGTTATGTATGATACTATAAACTTATGGCTACCAATAGACAGGGCAGGCAATTTTGATGTATCAAAAACCTTGCAGCACTTGACAGGAATAACAGAACATATCAAAGATGATGGACAGGTCTATGCAAGTGGCTATTTGAATAATTACAAAGTAAACATATCAGAACAGGGAGTATCTTTAAAGGGCAGCCTTGCAA
This sequence comes from uncultured Rikenellaceae bacterium, assembly GCA_964554585.1. Classification (GTDB taxonomy): domain Bacteria; phylum Bacteroidota; class Bacteroidia; order Bacteroidales; family Tenuifilaceae; genus Perlabentimonas. Next base: position 12,708 of record CAZKPD010000052.1, on the reverse strand, counting down.
AATACTTCCTGCCTGATAACTTTCATACTTTGACAAGGTCAGATAGTGCCAGAGCCTTTGAAATGATGGCAGATAAGCTTTGTTTACCTATTCAGAAAGCCAAAGTAAGCAGGATTGATTTTGCCCAAAACTTCCTGATGGAATATGAGCCAGAGGCATATTATAATTTTTTAGGTGAGTGCCAATATTATAACAGGCAGCCACAGTCAAAAAGTCTTTACTATTCCAATACATTAAGGCAGAAACTATTTTATAACAAAATAGCAGAGGGCAAAGCCAAAGGATTGAGCCTGCCAGATGTTTGGAATGGTCAGAATGTTTTAAGGTATGAAATGAGATTTACAAGCAGGCTACCAAAGCAATTTAATCAGGTAGAAATCACAGCAAGCAAATTGTCAGATGAGAAATTTTATATGGCAATCTTTGACAAATGGCTTGCAGAATATGAATCAATCAATAAGCTACATTCAATTAACTTTAATTTATCAGATATGAATAGTCCTAAAGACTTTTGGAAGCAAATAAACCTGATGGCAATAAATATGATTGGTCAGGATAAAATAATGCAGGAAATTGAAAATTTAAGGCATCAGAGAGCCTTTGACAAGCCAGAGTATTATTCCAGACTGAAAAAGGAAATCAAAGAGCTATGCAAAACACCAAAAATGACAGCATCATCAGATTTAGTGGCAGAGCTTGACAAAAAAATCAAAGCATCAAAAAGATATTACAGATGATGGCTTATAGTAAGATGTTTCACTTGACAAAAAGTATCAATCTAAAGTAGTTTAAAATAGTTTAGTTATGGCAAACAATACAGGCAAAAAATATGGTGGTAGAAAGGCAGGCACACCAAACAGATTAACAAAAGAATTGAGGGCAGCACTCAAAAATATATTGCATCAGGAAATTGAGCTGCTACCAAACCACTTTAATAAATTAGAGCCTAAAGACAGATTAGAGCTTTTGGTTAAATTACTTCCTTTTGCACTTCCAAAAGTAGAGCCAGAAAGTTATCAGATTGGTGAGGGTGGTTTAGCAGATAGTTGGGACATATAAACCAAAAGTGAAATGATTAGTGAAATAACCACAGATGATTTTTGAAATGATAATTTTAAAGCCAGAAAGTAACTTTTAAGACTTTTTTGCTGCTAATATACTTTTTTACACACCTAAAAACAGTTAAAATCCTTATTTATCAATGCTTTAAATCAATTACTTCACTTTTTGCATCGGGAAGTAGCCTATCCCACATTTCCTTACCTCCTACCCCTGTAGGCTTTACGAAGAAATTAGCCTGATCTTTTCTAATATGGGCGAACGTGATTATGCAATGGAAACGATTACCCGAAGGGTAATCCAAGTTTACCAAGTAGTTTAGTTGCTATTTACAATTTTACCCAACCTCGTTTCACTACTATTAATCTTGGAGTTACCCTTATAGTAGACATTTCCTTCGCCAAAAATAGTAACGTTAATGCTATTTAGTACGTTAACCTCAACATTAACAAAACTGGCAATGGTAATATTGACTTAAAATAGATTGCTGATTTTTGTAAAAACGTCAACGGTTCTATTCTTCGTAATCAACTCACTTTTTCCAACGATTTGATTGCAACAGTTAAAAAATAATTCGATAATGCGGTATGGCCATCATGCTGGTTTGGTACACTAGAGCTGCTTTACCCGTAGTCTCGTTAAACGACTCAGAATGTACATTCTCATAGTTTAGAAGGTTTGAAATGTCTATTCCCCACTCTTGGGTTACCCCTTTCCTATTATTTCGATACATAATCTTTAGGTCGGCCTTCAAATAGTCGTGCATCTTTTCGCCAAAGGCATTGGCAAAGTCCCACTCCTGCTTATATACCCTATCCTCTTCATTCCACACTGCGGTCCAGGGCGTTTTCCTTTTGCCACCAGCCATGGTTAGGCTCATATCAATGGCCAGAGAATGCTTCTTGTAGCCCTTTTGCTTTCCAAGCAAAAACTCTTTTCCGGCCAAGGCATTGACCACATAGTTGTTGTTAAATGCCGAGTTATGCATTACCCCATCACTGCCCGAATATTTTGAGTCGAAGATGGAGGTAGTGAGTAGGAAGTAGAATCCTTTATTAAGGAATCGTTCAAGAGTTAACTCAACACCATAATTAGTTCCTGTTCCCTCATTTTTTAAGTAGTATGAAGACATACTGAACTCGAAGCTAGCTCCATTGTTCAGCATGGAGTACGAGTTCTCTCCCTGGGCATCAACTGGGGCATCGAAAATATGCTGGTAGTATGTTTCAATTTTAACCCGCGTAAACTGGTTAATCTTCCAGTCGTATCCCAGCACAAGATGGTGCGCACGGGTTAAATCCAGTTCCGTATTTGTTTGAATATAGGATCCATCGTCCTGATACTCCTGTAGGAAATAGATAAATGGAGGAGCTATTTGGCTATGCAACCCATAGCCCAAACTAACCGATTGGTTGCTGGCAAAGCTATACCTAAGTCCTACTCGTGGCTCTAAAGAGTACGTATTGTTAAAGGTATATAAGTTGTGATGAATTCCCGAGTTTACTAGCAGGTTATCTGTAGGTTTATACTGCCACTGCACATAGGATTGCACAAGCCACGATGAACCCACATAATCGACCTGTTTCCTATACTCATTGTGTGCATTACTCCAGTACCTATCCTCATTATTGCTATGGAGTAACTTTCCGGTAATCCCTCCCTTTATCAGATGCTTAGTGCTTATCTTATGGTTTAGCACCACAGATCCCGAAAGTTTACTCTCTATAGCATTAAGCTGGTAAACCCTATGCCTTTCCTTTGCATCGTTCAGGGTATCGGCCATAGTATAAGCATCTTGCCCCATAGCTGCCAGAGTAACCTTTAAATATGTTTGTGGGTTGAAGGTATAGTGCGAACTGATACCCACCACCCCCATATTGGTTCCCGAGGAAATGTCCCAAGAATCGGGGCCATAGTAGTTTACTGCATCGGGATTTCTGCTGGGCCATATTTCTATGTCGCTTATACCGCCCAGCCCAAACATGGAGATATGCCCCAAACGAGTACCCGGAAAATCAATCTTAAACGAAAGGTCTTGATATGCGGGCACGCCAACGGAACCAAAGTCCATCCCTAAAGCGTCAAATACTTTCAGCGTGGAGTACCTATAGTTGGCCAAAAACGATGAACCATTGCTTTTAGCTATGGGACCTTCGCCCCCAATTTCAAAGCCATTGAAACCTATCTGTCCTAAAAATTCATACCGTTCATTGTTCCCCCTACGCATTTTCAAATCAAAAACGCCCGAAAGCGCATTGCCAAACTCCGCAGGGAATGCACTGGTATAAAAATCGGAATTTTCTAACAGCGTATTATTGAGCATGCTCACAGGGCCTCCCGTACTACTCGCTGTACCCCAATGGTTAGGACTAGGAATATCTACCCCCTCAAAACGCCACAACAGTCCAAGTGGCGAATTCCCCCTAATTATAATATCGTTACGAGAATCGTCAACGCCCAAAACTCCGGCAAACTTAGAGGCCATTTTGGCAGGGTCGCCACGGCTCCCTGCATAGCGCTCGGTTTCTTCAACTGTAAAACCGCGTGCACTAACAGTAGCCATTCGATTGGTGGTCTGAGTTTTATCAACACTATTTGTAATGACGACTTCGTCCATGGCTTGTACCCTTTCCTCCAGTTCTATGTTTATTACCAGTTCTTTTCCTGCTTGCAGGTTAAGATTATTTAGCACCACTTCGTGGTACCCTATGAAGGTTACCATAAGACTAATCCTACCAACTGCTATATTCTCGAACCGAAAATGACCGTCGGCATCGGTAGCTACTCCTATAACAGGGTCTAAATGGGTGAGGATAACGTTTGCTCCGGGTAGGGTTATTCCATTCTGCTTATCCCTCACTACCCCTCTAACTGTTTGGGTAATCATTTGTGCCATAGTCCCAAAGGTAAAAAAGAGCAGAAAAGCGAGTGTGTATACTTTTTTCATGGCTTTTCGTATTTTAGGCTAGTTAAAATTAGGTTTAATTCTATGGTAAATAATAAAATTCATAGGTTTGAATAGATAACTACTTGTTTATCATACATCTATGCGAAGTGCTATTTTTTGGTAATTATGGTTATCAAAAATTGCGCCATGGTAGAAGTTCGCATAAGGTAACCACATACTAAAAAGTTGAAATGGAGCTATCCGTTTGTTAGTTTTTAGCAGCTGTCTTACAAGCGAGACGCTTAATGTTGGGCAACATTTTTCACTTTAAGCCAAGTAGGAAAAGAAGATAAAGTGATTGCTTATCTTTGCACGTCAAAATGAAAACACCAATGCGCAGTAGTAAACAAATAAGAAATCTTGTTCTTGCACTGGTAATGATAACCTCGTTTACCATTCCCTTTATCGGTTCTGCCGTTAACTTGGCTTTACCGCGAATTAGCGCTGATTTTGGCATGAATGCCATTAGTATGAGCTGGGTAACCATGGCTTACCTGCTTTCTTCAGCAGTTTTATTAGTGCCCTTTGGTAAACTTGCAGACATAGTTGGGAGAAAAAAGATATTTTTCTGGGGAAATATTATCCTTGCGCTCAGCTCTGCGCTTTGCTCCATCTCCACATCGGGCACTCAGCTTATTCTGTTTAGAGTAATCCAAGGGGTGGGCAGTTCTATGATTTTTTCTACCGGTATGGCCCTAGTTACCTCTGTTTTTGCTCCTTCGGAGCGAGGCAAAGCCATTGGTTTGGCTGTAACAGCTACTTATGTAGGTCTTTCGACAGCACCAATTATTGGCGGTTTTCTAATAGCATGGTTTGGATGGCAAAGCCTATTTTATGTTCCTATTGCCATAGGACTACCATCCGCTATTGCCATTGGTGCTTCAGTAAGCCAGGAATGGGCTGAGGCTAAGAATGAAAAATTTGATCTGCTTGGTGCTTTGGTCTATGTACCCTCCATGAGCCTTTTTATGTATGGTTTCTCTCAGCTGCCAACACTTAGAGCAATTATTATTACACTTATAGGAGCTTTAGGGCTGGTTTGGTTTGCACGAATCGAGCTTAGGGTACAATCGCCGGTACTAAATGTGCGCCTTTTTAAGAACAACAAGATTTTTGCCTTTTCGAATTTGGCTGCATTAATAAACTATGCAACCACCTTTGCTGTAACTTTCTCATTAAGCCTCTATTTGCAGTATATTAAAGGATTGGATCCGCGTGGAGCCGGTACTGTAATGGTTGTACAGCCCTTAGTGATGGCCCTAATTGCTGGATGGGCTGGTAAGCTATCAGATCGGATTGATCCTAGAATCTTGGCATCATCAGGAATGGGTGTGATTGCAACAGGCCTTCTCTTCCTTGTACCCATCAATGAGACAACAAGCATTACCTACCTAACCATTATTCTGGTATTACTGGGTCTTGGTTTTGGCCTATTCTCTTCTCCCAATACTAATGCGGTAATGGGCTCCGTCGACAAACAATTTTTAGGATTGGCTTCGGGTACTCTCAGCACCATGCGGTTAACCGGCCAAATGGTAAGTATGGGTATTGCTACATTAATTCTTCAGTTTTACATTGGGAAGGACACAATTAACCCAACAAACTACCATAAGTTTATTGGTTCCATTGGTACTACATTTGTCGCATTTGCAATACTTAGCGCTTTTGGAATTTGGGCATCGCTAAAACGAGGGAAAGTGAATGGCAATTCATGATACAAATAGGATATTTAATTGCGTTGTAATTTCTAGATACACAGAAAGATGCAGGATGTCATTTAAACTGAATTAGCATCCTTATTGTAATACGAACAATAGTTTTTTTATAAATACTGTGCTTATGAATAACGATGGAGTGATTAATGACGCATTGATTAAGGAAATACCCGTAACCTCCTATATGATTGACCTAAGGGGGAACCTCTCCATTCATTCGCTCTTTTCGCTTTTCCAAGAGATGGCTTGGGAACATGCATCGAAGGCCGGATTTGGCTTTAGCCATCTGCAAGAGCAAGGACTTTTTTGGGTGATATCGAGGGTGTACGTTGAAATAATTCAGATACCCCAATGGACAGATACCATAAGGCTTACCACATGGCCAAGCGGAACTGAGGGGGTGTTTGCCCTAAGGGATTTCTTAGTTCATGCCGAAGATGGCAGAAGAATTGTTAATGCCACCAGCAGCTGGTTGATTGTGGATGTGGAAACCCGTCGACCTAAACGCCCCAGTACTATAGGCAGACCCATACCCGAGTATCATCCGCAAAGAGCGCTTGGATTTAATGCCCATAAAATTGTTAGCACACCTATTAATTTATTCACATCGATCCAGACCGTATCACAGCTTTCAGATATCGATATTAATGGTCATATTAATAATACCAAATACTTGGAGTGGGCATTAAACTCATTGCCTGCAGATTTTTATGCAGAAAATATCATAAAAGGGTTAAGCGTCAACTTCCTGAATGAAGGGTTTTTAGATGATAAGTATTCAATAAACACTTTCAAACTTAATGAAAGCCATCTCTTTACCGAAATCATGAGGGAGCGGGATGGCCAAAAGATGTGTACTATTGAGTTCCATACTGCCAAAGGATAAAAACACCCACCATGGGGTGGGTTAAGTTATTGCATATTGTGGGGTAATAGCGCTAATCTCCAAATGAAATACCTAGACCACGTGCCGTACGCACTAAATCACTATTAGGGCTCACAAAGTTGGGCTGATCTACTGCTTCGGAAAGGGGTACCGCAATAATATCGGGGTGACGATATGCCACCATTTTTCCAAATTGTCCGGCCAAAACCATTTCAAAAGCTTTAACGCCAAATTGGGAGGCTAACACCCTATCGTAAGCAACGGGAATCCCTCCACGCTGTAAGTGACCCAATACCGTTTCGCGCATATCTGCCTCAAACCCTGCTTGCTTAAGATCGTGTGCTAACTTATGGGCAATGCCCCCTAGTCGAATATTTTCATATCCCACCTCTTTACTATTGGAAGAAACTACCTGTCCATCAACAGGTTTTGCCCCTTCGGAAACAACTACTATAGCATTCCCTTTCCCTTTGCTATATCGTGATTTCAACTTCACTAAAATTTTATTCAAATCGTAAGGAATTTCGGGTATGAGACATACCTCTGCTCCTCCACCAATAGCAGCATGTAGTGCAATCCATCCGGCAAATCGTCCCATTACCTCAAGGATTAGCACCCTATTGTGACTGGCAGCAGTGGTAACCAGCTTATCTACCGCTTCGGTTGCTTCTTGAACCGCTGTTTGGAAACCAAACGTAAAGTCTGTTGCCATTAAGTCGTTATCAATGGTCTTTGGTACACCAATAATATTGAGCCCTTTCTCAAAAAGTTTTTGAGAAATTCGCTGAGAACCATCGCCTCCCACACTAATAACCGCATCTACTCCTAGGTATTGGAGTTTTCTGATCATCTCATCGGAGCGGTCGGCAAATCCCCATGTACCATCATTGTTTTTAATGGGCCATGCAAAGGGACCACCCTTATTGGTAGAGCCAATAATTGTACCTCCTTGTACATGGATACCTGCTACTGCCTTTTCATCTAGAACAACAATCTCTGTGGGCTCTCGTAAAATCCCGTTAAAGGATTCGATACTGCCGATTACCTCCCAATCGGGTTCTTGTGCGGCACGCTTAACAACAGCTCTAATCACTGCATTTAATCCGGGGCAATCGCCTCCGCCAGTTGCAACTAGCACTCTTTTCATAGGTTATAGGCTATTTAGTGGTTAAAAAAATCCTTTATCAATTAAACGTTGTAACGGATTATGCGTCTTAAAGGATAAGGTTTTTAAAATACTTAAAAATTCTGCTTCAAACAAAGTTATAAAAAAGAATCACCCAAATTGTGGCAATGTGCGTAAATTATTTCCGATATTACACCCCTTTTTAAAAGCACCTATATCCAACCACTTTAAAAACTACCACGTTATGCTATACTCAGCACATAAAAATCTCACAAACTTGGTGTTAGCGGTTCTCTTAGCATTTTTGCTTAACTTCTATTCATGTAATCCCATTGAAAAGCCATCGGCCAAACCGTTTACCGTTGAGCATCCGCAATGGGCTCTTAATGCAACCATTTACGAAGTGAATATTCGTCAATATACCGTCGAAGGCACCTTCGAAGCGTTTGAGGAACATTTGCCCAGGCTAAGTGAGATGGGTGTAAAAATCCTTTGGCTTATGCCTATTCACCCTATTGGTGAACTAGAACGTAAAGGAACACTTGGTAGCTACTATTCGGTGAAGGACTATAAAGGGGTTAACCCGGAATTTGGCACCATGGTTGACTTTAAGCGTTTGGTATCCAAGGCACATAGTTTGGGAATGAAGGTAATTATCGATTGGGTAGCCAACCACACCTCCCACGACAACCATTTGGTGTACGATCATTCAGACTGGTATCAAAAGGATTCGTTGGGTAACATAATTTCACCCTTTGATTGGACTGATGTGGCACAGCTTGATTTTGACAATGCCGAACTGAGGGATTACATGATCGAAGCCCTTAAGTTTTGGGTAACTGAAGCGGATATTGATGGGTTCCGATGCGATGTGGCTGCTATGGTTCCAACTGATTTCTGGAATAGGGCTCGAGCAGAGCTGGATGAGATTAAACCCGTTTTTATGCTGGCTGAGGCTGATGCCCTTGAGCTACAAGAGCATGCGTTTGATTGCGATTACAGCTGGGAATTACACCATATTATGAACTCTATCGCTCAAGGTAAAATGAGTGTACTTGACCTGAAATCATACTTTAAAAAGGAATTGGCCTCCTACCCCAAAAACACCATTCGGATGCAGTTTACCAGCAATCATGATGAGAATAGCTGGTCAGGAACCGAATTTGAACGGATGGGCGTTAAAGCCTCACAGGCTTTTGCTGCCTTAACCTTTACCATTCCCGGATTGCCACTAATTTATAGTGGTCAAGAAGTAGCCTTTAACCGTAGACTTCAATTTTTCGATAAGGATTTAATAGATTGGGATAGCAACCATCCCTACATTGAATTTTATTGCAATCTAATTGGCTTAAAAAACAGGAATTCTACGCTTTGGGCCGGTGAAAGTGGTGCTGATATGGTGAGAATTTCAACCACAAACGATGTAAATGTTTTTGCTTTCATTCGCAAAAACGACAATGATCAGCTCATAGCCATATTTAATCTTTCCAACCTAAAGCAACGTATTGTTATTGAAGATGAGGAGGTAGAGGGAAATTACATTGAGCTGTTTAGCCAAGAGGAAATTTCGTTTGGCGAACACAACGAAATGGACCTAGAACCTTGGCAATTCTTTATTTATGAACTTAATAATCAAAAAATATAATAACTAATATTTATTAACCTTTAAAACTGTGAGTATGAGTATATATCAATTAGTTAAAAGCATTAGGTACTTAGCGTTGGTGACTCTAGTTTTTTTAATCAGCACGCTTTCATCGAATGCAGCATACTTAGAAAATATCCCTACGGTAGTAACTAATCCTGACGGAACCAAGATAGAGTGTTTTTCTTCGGGTGACGAATTCTTTAGCTATTTGCACGATGAGGATGGATTTACCATTATTCAGGGGGAAGATGGGTTCTACTACTATGCTGAGAAAGCAGATAATAAGCTTGTTGCCTCTGCTTACCGAGTTAATAGTGTTAACCCAAAAGCCAAGGGACTCTTACCTAAAACGCTTATTAGTCCTGAGGAGTATAAAGAACGGGTTAATGCTTTTTGGAACGGTACTATAGATAAGGGAGCAAAAGTCCCTCACAATGGTCAATTAAATAATGTGGTTATTTATATCCGTTTTAATAATGACACGGAATTTACAACCACCAGAAGCGTTTACGACGCCCGCTTTAATAGTCCCACCGAAGCTTCGCTAAAGCATTATTTTGACGAGGTGTCCTACGGAGAACTTGATATTGAGAGTTTTCATTACCCTTTCTGTGAGCCCACTACCAACCTCTCCTATCAGGATACTTACAATCGCTCCTACTTTCAACCCTACAATGCAACAACCAACCCTGACGGGTATCAGAATGACTCCCAAAGAGCCCAACGTGAGCATAAGCTGTTACTGCGTGCGGTAAATGCATTGGAAAATGAAATCCCTACCGACCTTCTGATTGATGCAGATGGTGACGGATTTGTGGATAACGTATGTTTCATTATTCGCGGGAACTCGGAGGGTTGGGCAGATCTACTTTGGGCACATCGCTGGGTTTTGTATACCGAAAACGTGTATATTCATGGTAAACGGGTATGGGACTATACCTTTCAACCTGAGAATCAGGCAGTGGTTGGTACCATTTGTCACGAAATGTTTCACACCCTTGGTGCTCCGGACCTATACCGCTATAGCTACGATGGATACAACCCTGTTGGCCCTTGGGATATAATGAGTTCCGGTTTTTCGCATATGAGTGCATATATGAAATATAAGTATGCCAATGCTAAATGGGTAACAGAACTTCCGGTAATATCTGAACCCGGAGAATATACGCTGAACCCTCTCACCTCTAATTCGAACCAAGCATACCGAATTAACTCTCCTTACTCAAGTGGTGAATTTTTTGTGGTTGAGTATAGAAAGAAAACAGGGAAGTACGAGAGCACATTACCGCAAAGTGGATTGCTTGTTTATCGAATAAATACTGCAGCTAACGGGAACTCCAATGGTCCACCAGATGAGGTTTACCTTTACCGTCCAGGTGGTAGTACCACAGCCAATGGCAATATTAATCTAGCAGCATTATCAGCAGATAACCCTTATGATGCCATAGTCGATGGGACGAACTTTGCTCCTTTCCTATCCAATGGTTCAGTTGGCGGAATACAGATTGTCAATGTGAGTGAGATTGATGAAACGATTAGCTTTACCCTAATCAATGAGTCCTATAGAGTAACATTTAATGTATTTGGTAGTGATGGCCCTCTTAAGGATGCGAGGATCAAATTTGGAGAAGAAATCTATACAACCAATAGTTCCGGAAGAAGAATAATAAATAACGTGTTTCCAGGGGTTTATGACTACGCTATTAAAAAGGATGGTTATGAGACTAGAACAGGATCTATTGAGGTGGTAAATCAGGATGTGAATATTGATGAGTACATGACCCCCGTTTCAGCGAATACAATAGCCAACCAACACCTGACACTCTACCCTAACCCCTTTAATAATACCTTTACTATTATGGGCGTTCAGAACGTAAGCAAAATACTTATTACCAATATTATTGGGCAACAAGTTTTTGAGCTTTCACTTAATTCAGAGGAGATTGTACACATTGACACTCCAGGGATGAATAAAGGTGTGCATCTGATAACCTTTATCCATAAAGACGGGAATAAGGTTACACGACGTATTATTAAACAATAAATATTTTACTCTTAAAAACAAAAGTGGCTGCTTCAAACCGAGGCAGCCACTTTTTTTGATTGAAGTAACGATTTTTAAACTAACTACTTATATTCTTGAGCCAAAACGTCTCCTCTTAGTACCATTAACGCATTTTGGGCCAACGATTGCATCTCATCCTCTCCGGGGTAAACGGCTACCGGAGCAATAAAGTTAACCATCTCCTTTACGTATTCTACCAAATCGTTGTTATGAGCAATGCCTCCGGTAAGGATTATTCCGTCTACCCTTCCCTTAAGCACAACGGCCATTTCGCCAATATATTTAGCAATCCCGTACGACATGGCATCCTGTAATAGATGCATCTTCTTGTCGCCGGCCTTTGCTTTCATCTCCACATCGTAGGCATTGTTTGTTCCTGCATGGGCAACAAACCCTCCTTGACCCGTAATTAGCTTTTTCACCTCTTCGTAGGTATACTTTCCGCTAAAGCAAAGCTTAGCTAGCTGTCCAGCCGGAACAGTTCCTGCTCTTTCGGGGGAAAAAGGTCCTTCTCCGTCCAACGCATTGTTCACATCAATAACCCTACCCATATGGTGCGCACCCACAGAAATACCTCCACCTAGGTGAGCCACGATAAGATTCAGCTCCTCATACTTCTTATCCAAACTCTTTGCATATTGTCTGGCAATTGATTTTTGGTTAAGCGCATGAAAAATTGAAACTCTTTCAAACTCAGGATGTCCGGCTATACGGGCTACATCCTGCATCTCATCAACCACAACAGGATCGGCAATGTAAGCCTTTGCGTTAGGCAAGCTACGGGCAATATTATCGGCGATAAGCGCACCCAGATTACTGGCATGCTCACCACGAGCAGCTAATTTAAGCTCCTCAATCATGGTATTATTCACCTCGTACACACCTGACTGAATGGGCTTAATAAGCCCACCCCTGCCTACTACTGCGGATATTTTTTCAATTTCAATACTCGCTTCACGCAATTCGTTAAGAATTACCTCTTTGCGAAACTCAAACTGATCGGTAATCCGATTAAAACCTTGTAGCTCTTCGGTGGTATGCCTAATGGTTTTTAAAAATTCGGACTTATTATCACAGAATAGGGCTATTTTGGTTGAGGTTGAACCCGGATTAATGGCTAAAATTTTTAAGCTTTCCATAATCTCTACCTTATATTAGTTAGCAGCATTGGCTGCCAATGCGATTGAGTACATCTTTGATTTTACGCTATCGCCCCTTGATGTAAGAACGCATGGAACTTTTGCTCCCATAACCATGGCGCC
>CAZKPD010000051.1:0-16381 GCA_964554585.1 uncultured Rikenellaceae bacterium | reverse complement strand
ATCGTGTTTACGGATATTATCCTGTCATCAATGCGTAACCCCTGCTTTTCGGCCGGACCATCCTCAGCCATTCCCGTAACTACCCAAGCGCCCAGCGTTTCGGTTCTGTCGACAAACGAGAAACCCAGCCTGTCAAAAACATAGGGTTTATGGAAAGTCTCGTTGGGTTTAACGTATAAATAGCTGTTGATAAAATCGAACATCAGGTCGAAGCGATCCAGCACATTGTTCCCAATAATGCCCAAAAAGGCATTATCAGCCAGCACACCGGATTGATCGAGGCTGTATGAAAAATTCACATTACCCAGCGAGTGGCCGGCCAGTTGCAACGAGTCGGCAATAAACTCAAACGAGGATGATTCGCCACCCAAACCGCCATACTTAGTATAAAACCTAATTTTTGGCGATATGTTGGCAGAGAGATTATGGGTCTTTGCTGCCGAGGAGGTTATGGTGGTTTCGGGCATGCCTGTATCTATCAAAAAATTACCCTCAATGGTTGTCTCGCTATTTATTTGCACTTTGAGATGAACGCAATACCAGTCCTTAATTTTTATCAAAGGTACTTTGTTGTATCCCAAAATAGCTGTAGAGTCAAGGCTTTCAGAAATAATTGCATACCTATCCGGATAGTTCAGCTGCAGCACATATCCAAGAAAATATTTGGTACCCACAATCCCGTCAATAAAATCACCTCCGGTAGTTTTTAGGTTATAGATGGGGATAAAAATGGTTTTAAGGCTCCGATTTCCCAATGATAAATCTACCGTATCCTCAATAACCATTATGTTGAGCCGTGAATTGCCAATACCGGTTGCGGTGTAGTTCTTCAGGTTTTCATAGCTTAGCTTGCCGGTCGAATAAAAAACGCTATCAATCCCCTGCTGCTCCGATCCGGTGTCCATAATAAAATTACCATCCACACCATCAATACTTATGGGGACAAGGATATACCCATTGTACACAAACGGAATGGCATTTTCGGGTATTTCAGGGTCGGTTTTGGGGGTGGTTTGATCACTCTCTTTGCCGGGGGTGAATGTGCAAGAAAATGATATAATTGCTATGGTAAGCAGGAGTAGTGTTTTTTGCATACGGTTTTTTTTAACTCATTTAATCCGAGTTTTAGGGTGTATAGGGCATCTGCTTTTGCAGATTGAATGCTAAGGTACATAAAAGTTATTATCGGTCAATCTTTCAGGGCAAGAAATTCTGCCTAACCGGCTCTTTTAGTGCGCTGATATGCGGTTTTTCCCGTTGTATTAATCGGAGTGGGATGGGCTCCGGGCTGTTTAGTGGGGCTATTTTATCCAAACCCACTGGAAATCTACCCGCTCATCCGTATCCGGGACTATTTCTACCTCAATATCATAGAACCCCGGCTTGGCAAAATGGATTGACCCTACGCGAAACGCCCTAAAATCGTCCACCACCCAATTGGAGTTGGGCTCGCCAATGGTTTTGCCCGTATTCATTAGCCGATGGGTTAGGGTTTGCCCGTTCACTGTTACCGTAATCTCTCCTTTGGATTTTTCTCCCTGGAAGCTGTAGGATAGATCCATGTTTTTGCTGCCGGGGGCATCCACATAAATCTTCCACACCATTTTTTGGTGCTGGGTAAGGGTTGTGTGCTCGGGAACCGTTCCGTTCCGACTTTTCCTTTGAATATCCAAGGGGGTGTTTGTGGCGGTCAGGTTTTTTGGGGTAAGCGAAAAACCTCCATCGGTGGTTTGGGCCACCAGTCCCTGAACCGTTTCCGGGTGCTGCCTGTACTCCACAGCAATCACCGATACATGATTATCGGGCTGCACAGCGGGCAGCTCCATGCGGGTTACCACCCCCGTGTGGCTAAATGGGATGCTCTGCTTCTGTCGATCGGAAAGCAGATATACGGTGTGAGGTTTTACCAAAATGCCCGTTAGGGCAAGCTGCCGGTTGAGCGGCCAGCTGTACACGTGCAGGTATAGGGTGGTGGTTTCACCCTGTTTTTTTTGGGTTATACGCCCCCAGTCGTGTAAATCTTTATCCAAATCAAAGGCTTGCGCCCCGTATATGGCCTCACCGTTCACCGAAAGCCATTGCCCCACTTCGTGCAGTCGTTGAGAAATTTCGTAGGGAACCTCGCCATTGGCCCTTGGCCCAATGTTGAGCATTAGGTTGCCGTTGAGGCTCACATTGTTTATCAACCCTTTAAGTAGGGTGGTGGTTGATTTCCATTGGGAATCCAACGAGTGGAATCCCCAGGAATGGGCTACGGTAGCAGGCGACTGCCACGGAAACTCCTCTTTGGTGTTTCCAAGCCGATTATCGGCTAGGGTTTTAAAGTCCACATCAGGATCTTCCTCTATGGAAAGGCCCAAGCGGGAGTTTACAATGCAGTTGGGTTGTAGCTCTCTAATCAGCCCTTTTAGCTGTAAAAGTTGCTCTTTGGTAGCCACAGTTTGGGAGTGGTGAATCCACATATCGAACCAGAACATGGCAATATCGCCGTAGTTGGTAAGCAGCTCGCGAACCTGAGGGATTACCTTTTGCTGCCAGTAGATGTCATATTCCTCTGGGCTGATGCCCGTGAGCTCCATGGTATGGTTCCAGCCGTAGGGGTGCTCCCAGTCAATCCAGTGCGAGTAGTAAAGGCCCAACTTTATGCCGTGCTTTTTGCAGGCCTGGGCCAGCTCTTTAAGGATATCCCTTTGGAGGGTGGAGTGGTTCCACACGTTGTAGTCGCTTGCGGCGCTGTTCCACAGCGCAAATCCGTCGTGGTGTTTGGCGGTAAAGGTAAGGTATTTCATCCCCGATTCTTTGGCCAGTATCACCCACTCCTCGGGGTCAATCCGGTTCCAGTCAAACCGCTCCAAAAGGGTGAGGTACTCCTCTCGGTCAATGCGGTTGCGGTACATAATCCATTCCGCATAGTCGTTGTCGTTGCGCAACTTTTCGCCTTTCCATACCCCCTCGGCACCGCTGTAAACACCCCAATGGATAAACATTCCGTAGCGGGAGTGGGTAAACCATTGGGCACGTGGATTGGTTTGGTTTTGCGCAATAGCCGTATTCATAAAGAATAGCAGCATAAACCCTGTATATACGATTGACCTTTTGGATAGCATAAACGAGCAGTTAGTTTTTACCGGACAAAGGTAGGGAAAGTTTTGATTTGGGTAAGTAGAGCATAATGGGGTAGGCTATAAACGGTACTTCTTCCAATGTGGACTTCCTGTTTTTACTAAAGGTTGAAATAGCAATATCTACTATTTTCATCACCCATTTTTGCCGATGTAATAAGATGTCCCTGAAAGTATAGGAATAAAAAAAGGGGCTTAAAGCCCCTTAATATCCTTTATGTTGATGCCTAAAGCATCTGCCACCCCTTTGCCGTAGGCAGGATCGGCCTTGTAGCAGTTGGTAATGTGCCTTTCCTGAATCTGGCGTTCGGCGGGTCGAATATCAGCCGCTGTATTTTTAAACAGTATTTTTTGCTGTTCCGGGGTCATTAACCTAAACAGATTGCCCGGTTGAGTGTAGTAATCGTCATCATCGGCTCTAAAATCGTAATGATACGCAGCTCCCTCCAGCGGCGCAGCAGGCTCAACGTACTCCTTCTGCTCCTCCCATTGCTGGTAGCTGTTGGGGAAGTAGTGCAGGGTTCCGCCCTCATTTCCGTCAACCCGCATGGCTCCATCTCGGGATGAGTTGTGGAACGGACATCTGGGCTGATTTACCGGGATTTGATAGTGGTTTACCCCCAAGCGATACCGCTGAGCATCGCCATAAGAGAAGAGCCTAGCCTGTAGCATACGGTCGGGCGAATAGCCCACTCCCGGAACCACACTGGCAGGGTTAAACGCAGCCTGCTCCACCTCGGCAAAATAGTTCTCCGGATTTTTGTTCAGCTCCAAAACGCCTACATCCATTAACGGATAATCAGAATGAGGCCATACTTTGGTGAGGTCGAACGGATTGAAGGAGCAGCTATTGGCCTGTTCCTCGGTCATTAGCTGAATTTTCATCCTCCAACGGGGAAACTCACCTCGCTCAATGGCATCAAACAGATCCCTTTGGTGGCTCTCACGATCCTTTGCAATAATCTCGGCGGCGGCTTCATCGGTTAGGTTCTGAATGCCCTGTTCTGTCTTGAAATGGAACTTTACCCAAATGCGTTCATCCTTGGCGTTAATCAGGCTGAAAGCGTGGCTTCCGTAACCGTTCATGTGGCGATACGATTTAGGGATACCCCTTTCGCTCATGGTGATGGTAACCTGATGCAGCGCTTCGGGAAGTAGCGTCCAAAAATCCCAATTGTGATTGGCGCACCTTAAATTGGTTTTGGGGTCACGTTTTACGGCTTTGTTCAGGTCGGGGAAACGATAGGGGTCTCTCAAAAAGAATACGGGGGTGTTGTTGCCCACCAAATCCCAGTTCCCTTCCTCGGTGTAGTACTTCATGGCAAAGCCACGAATATCCCTTTCGGCATCGGCTGCACCTCGCTCTCCGGCCACGGTAGAGAAGCGCACAAAAACGGGGGTCTGCTTCCCAACCTTCGAAAAGATTTTTGCCTTGGTGTACTTCGTAATATCGTGTGTTACGGTGAAATGTCCGTACGCCCCGGAGCCTTTGGCGTGCATTCTTCTTTCGGGGATCACCTCCCTATCAAAATGGGCCAACTTTTCGATAAACCAATAATCTTCCATCAGCATAGGGCCTCTCTTCCCTGCTGTTTTTACATTCTGATTTTCTGCAATAGGACGACCCGATACGGAGTACAATTTCTTTTTTTCTTCTTTTTTTGCCATGTTCTTTTAATTTTTAAGTTAATTTTTCAGCTATTTAGTTTTATAGAATACACCTTTTGTAAGGTGGGTAGAGAAAACGGGGTGGACTGCATCCGAAAGTATGAAATTATCGGAATGGTCACGCCCATAATACTAGGGCAATATACAAAAAAATGGTTTTACCGCAGTGGAGGAATTAATTCAAACGCAATGCTTTTTGAAATTAGAATTATGAATTTAGAAGGCAGAACCAAGAACCAAGCGTCGCCCTGAGTTTGCCGAAGGGAACCAAGAACTTGGAACTCGGAACACGCACCTCTCCCGAACAGGGTGGAATCACGCCTTACCTTTCACGATTTTTTAAAATTCCAAACCACGCCAATTCTGGAATAGACCATCCCTAAGTTTCGGTTATAGCTGTTGTTAACGACGTTGTTACTTGGTTTTTCAAGACGAGAAAACTCATAGGTAACCTCCAAGTACCAATTCAGCCTATGGCTTGTATTGAGCATAATTTTACTTGCCAACCCAACGGAAAACCCGTTGTAATTCTCATTGGCTCCCCCTATGACCATGTACTCATCGTCCTCTCCGGTGTAAATTAGATAGTCGTCCTGTCTTATTTGCCAGTGGGAGTACCCCACATTTAGCTGGGGTTTAATGGCCATGTGTTTTAGGTTGATATTGTAATCCAGTTTTAGTTTGGGACTCAGCATCATAAGGTTTACATCAGACATATCAAGACGTAAAAACATAGTATTGAACAGGATCCCAACCTCTAAGTTGTTTATTCTATAAAAACTATAATCTATTCCTATATCTGCAATGCCCTTATATTTTAAGTTTGGCTTTGAGCCGTTTAAAAAGTTATTTCCAACGGGAACGGGGTAGCCCAGCTTTACGGAAATGGATTCATTCACTTGAGCCGATAGGCTCATTGTGAGCAATAGGAGTACAGAGGTTACAAGTAATTTTCTCATGGGTTTACCCTTTAGGTAATCTATTTTTCATGGAATCGGTTCCAAAAATTACTCCCACGTTTAGCCCTACTGCTGTTAGCCGATAGGGCAGATCCTGTTTGATAAACGGAACGATATTGTGAATCCACACTTTAGGTTCCATGTTTAGTGAGAGGGTTTCGTTAAGCTGAAAGGTTCTGCCCAGCCCCAATGATAAACCTATTCCGGACTGTATGTTCAAAGTTTGATTTGCCCTATAGTTTAAATGAAAATCCATTGAGGGGTCTAGGCTCAAATAAGATCTTTTGCCGAGCATCAGAACCGATTTCAATCTTAATGAGGCTATGCTAACATTTTCGGTGTGACGGGGCATGTTCTCCGTATTCATATTGGGAACGAATTCTACCTGATTAAAATGATAGTTCAAGCCAAATCCGAAATTTATAGCGCTTCGCTCTGTGAACAGATAGTCCAAAGAGGTTGTTAACCCAGGTTTAATTTTTTGTCCGGGACCACCCGCCACAAACCGATAGTGTAATGCAGCACTGATTGTGGGGGCAACAGTAAGATAAAGTTCTTGCGCATAAAGCGCATGGCTTAACAATAGCAATGTAGTGGCTACAACTATTCTTTTCATCCGTACAAAATATTTAGTGTATTAATAGTTAATATGTTACAACATCGTCTTTAACACTCTTTGGCTGGGCGGATGGAACACCCATATTTTGTTCATTCGTGTTTACCTTCGGTGAGCTCGCAAGCTCGGTTGTGCAAACTGCATTACATGGGTGTGTCATAATTATATTTTTAGTTACCGCTAATTCATTTGTATCTCTACTATCAGCAAAACTCTACTTTTGTTGCTAAAGTAGTAAAAACTCTCAATATTACTTCTTTATTTCCTCCTTCTCCACCCCCGGCAAATAGGTGGTGTGGTAGTACTTGCAGTAGGCGCTTATGCCGCACTCCCAGCATTTGGGTTTTCGGGCAATGCACACATAGCGACCGTGCAGAATTAGCCAGTGGTGGGCAATATTCCACAGCTCTTTGGGGATATACTTTGTCAGCTCTTTTTCGGTTTCCAGCGGTGTTTTGGCATTATTGGTCAACCCTATGCGGTTGGCTACCCTAAACACATGGGTATCTACTGCCATGGCGGGAATATCGAAGGCAACGGAACCTACCACATTGGCGGTTTTTCGACCCACACCGGGAAGGGTTTGCAGGTCTTTTAGGTCTTGCGGTATTTCGCCGTTAAACCGTTCCATTACGCCTTGTGCCATGCCCACTAGGTTTTTGGCTTTGCTATTGGGGTAGGAGCAGGATCGGATTACCTCAAACACATTTTCGGGCTGTGCCACAGCCAGCGCTTCCACCGTGGGGAATCGGTCGAAGAAAGCAGGGGTAATCAGGTTTACCCGTTTGTCGGTGCATTGGGCAGAGAGGATGGTGGCGACAATCAGCTCGTAGGGATTGGTATAGTGTAGTTCGGTCTCGGCCACGGGCCGATGTTCTAAGAAATATGCAATTACTTTTTCGTAGCGTTCCTTGCGGGTCATTTGGTTGCTTTTTGTTGTGTGAGGTAAAAATAGGGAAATCGGGGGTGAAATTAGAATTTAGAAGGTAGAATTTAGAATTTTGAAATTAGAGTTTAGAACAAGGAACAAGGAACAAGGAACAAGGAACAGAGGACTCGTAACCCGCACCTCGCACCTCGTTTCACGCATTGGTAAATAAAAAAAGGAGTCTCGCCATGGAAACTCCCTTTCTATAGCTGTTAATCCTAATTGATTAGTACAAGAAGCTGAGTAGGATACCCGCTGCCACTGCACTGCCAATCACACCGGCCACATTGGGGCCCATGGCGTGCATCAGCAGATGGTTGGTTTTATCGTACTCAAGTCCTACCATTTGCGACAGCCTAGCTGCATCGGGAACCGCTGAAACGCCCGAATTTCCGATTAAAGGATTAATCTTATTACCCTCTTTAAGGAATAGGTTAAAAAACTTAACGAAAAGTACACCACCCATGGTAGCCACGATAAACGAAAGGGCGCCCAGCACAAAAATCATAATGGATTTTGAGGTTAGGAAGGTGGTGGCTTGCGTTGAGGCACCCACTGTAAGCCCAATCAGAATAGTTACAATATCAATCATTGGCCCTTTGGCCGTGTCGGCCAAGCGTTTAGTTACAGTGCTCTCTTTTAGTAGGTTTCCAAAGAACAGCATACCCAGCAGTGGCAATCCCGAAGGAACGATAAAGGCCGTGAGTAGCAATCCTAGAATGGGGAATAAAATTTTCTCCAGCTGTGATACCTGACGCGGAGGTTTCATACGGATAAGGCGCTCTTTCTTTGTGGTTAGCAGTCGCATTACCGGAGGTTGGAACACAGGAACCAACGCCATGTATGAGTATGCCGAAATGGCAATGGGGCCTAGCAGTTCGGGAGCTAATCGGGATGACAGGAAGATGGCTGTTGGGCCATCGGCACCCCCAATAATACCAATGGCACCAGCCTCGGCAGGGGAGAAACCTAGCAGCATTGCAGCAATATAGGCACCAAAAATACCCAGCTGCGAAGCGGCACCAATCAGCATGAGCTTGGGATTGGATATGAGCGAACTAAAGTCGGTCATGGCCCCCACACCTAAAAAGATCAATGGCGGATAAACCCCTTTAATCACCCCAAAGTAGAGGTAGTTTAGTACGCTTCCATCCTCATAAATACCAAGCTGAAAACCCGGGACAAACGGAATATTTCCTATGATTATTCCAAAACCAATGGGGATAAGCAGCAACGGTTCATAATTCTTAACAATGGCTAGGGTAATGAACAGTAGCGCTACCATTATCATGACTAAGTGTCCCCAGGTAGCATTGGCAAATCCGGTAAACCTAAAGAACTCCGTTAGGTTTTCTAATAGAAATGAAAAGAATCCAACCGATTGTTCCATAGCTATTCAATAGTTATTAGTACGTCTCCCTCAAGCACCGAGTCGCCCTGCTTTACCTTAACCTCTACCACGCGACCCTCCTTATCGGAGTCGATATTGTTTTCCATTTTCATAGCTTCAAGTACCAAAATACGTTGTCCAACCTCAACCTCATCACCGGGCTTTACCATCACATCAAGGATAACCCCCGGAAGAGGAGATTTAACAGCACCGGATGCGGGGCTTCCTCTATCTACAGTTTTCACCACTGAGGGGTGTGAATCGGTATGGGGCACCGCATCGGGTCTGACTAGTTTAGGTGTTTTGGTCTGTTTCAGCTCCTTATCCAGCTCAACCCTATAGGGTGTGCCGTTTACTTCCACGTCGGCAATATTCTCTTCCACATTGGCAATATGAACATTGTACTCATTACCATTTATTTTGAACTTAAAATCTTTCATACTTGTATAGTTATTTTGTTTCCGTTAGCAACTTACTTCCTTGAGCGATGCCCAGCCATACGAGGTGGCATTTCGCGTAAACCGTATATCTTCGAACTCCAAGGCGAGTAACGTTTCGAGACCCGCTCTATAGTAATAATAGTCGATTCGTAATCGTGCTTATCACTTTCGTATAGATGGAGTGCAGTGGCAATGGCTGCATACACTTCACCGGGAACTTCTTCTTTTACTTGAACTCCGTGAACCGATTTCTTTGACTTACGTCGTGCATTCCACTGGCTCAGGTTTCCGATCCCCCTAAATATGCGATAGAGAATAATTAACGATATAAAAACCACCGACATGGCTATAACGGACATGATGATTCCTGAAGGATCAAATGCTCCAAAGGCTTCGCTGGGCGAAATTTCATCCAGCTGCTCATGGTTGGTTGTTCCGGGGGTACTGCTATCGGTAATTTCCCATGCTCCAATACCGTCAACGGTACGGCTATAGACCTGATTGGGTCCAAGTGGAGGAACGGTAACGCTATCTATAATAGTCTTTCCGTTGGAACTCACTAGTGCCACAAAGCGGTTGGTGCTGTCCAGTGCAAAGTTAAGATGCATAACCCCACGCTCCGAGTACCCATTGGCAAAGAGAATTACAAAGTGACGGGTGCTTAGTTTGGATGCGGGGTCGCCTGATTTAATACGATATTTTTTCAGGTTGTTCAAATCATCGGTGAGGTAACAGTTCTCAATGTCCACCGAACTGTATGCGGTATTCATTATTTCGATCCACGCGCTACGCTGGCCGAAATTATCCACATAGTTTTCGGTGTTGATGAGCATTACTTCGTTAATGCGTAAATCATCAACCGTTTGTGCATTAAGGTTAGCAATGGTTCCCAACAGAAATAGAACTCCTGCAAATTTTAAACTTCTCATCATTATAAAATTTAAGCAGATTTATAATGGCAAGTTAGAGTGCTTCTTGGGTGGATTGCACACCTTTTTGGTAGCCAATGATTGCAAAGCACGGATTACACGGAAGCGTGTATTCCTAGGCTCAATCACATCATCAAGATAGCCATACTTGGCTGCTACGTATGGGTTGGCAAACTTATCCTTATACTCATCCTCCTTCACTTCCATGAATTTTGCTTTTTCTTCAGCATCTTCAATCCCCTTAATCTCTCGGCTATGGAGTACCTCAATGGCACCCTTGGGTCCCATTACGGCAATCTCGGCGCTGGGCCAGGCATAGTTAATATCTCCACGTAGGTGCTTGGAGCTCATCACATCGTATGCACCACCATACGCTTTGCGAAGGATGATGGTAACTTTGGGTATGGTGGCTTCGCCGTAAGCGTACAGCAGCTTGGCACCGTGAATAATAATGCCGTTGTATTCCTGTCCTGTTCCGGGTAAAAATCCGGGAACATCCACCAGGGTAACCACGGGAATATTAAAGGCATCGCAAAAGCGAACAAAGCGGGCTGCCTTACGCGAAGCGTTGATATCCAACACCCCGGCCAAGTACTTGGGTTGGTTGGCCACAAGGCCTACCGACTGACCATCGAAACGGGCAAACCCGGTGATGATGTTGGGTGCATAGTTGCGTTGAACCTCTAGGAATTCTCCCTTATCCACAATGGCGGCAATCACATCCTTAATGTCATACGGTTTATTCGGATTGTCGGGGATAATCTCGTTGAGCGAATCCTCCAACCTGTCAATGGGATCATTGGTGGGGATTATTGGTGGGTCTTCCAGATTGTTTTGTGGGAGATAGCTAAGCAACTTGCGGATTAGCATAATACCCTCTTCCTCCGTATCGGAAACAAAATGTGCCACCCCCGATTTGGATGAGTGCACACCCGCACCACCCAGCTCTTCGGAGGTCACGGTTTCGCCCGTAACGGTTTTTACTACCTTGGGACCCGTTACAAACATGTAGCTGGTATCCTTTGACATAACAATAAAGTCGGTGAGGGCAGGGGAGTACACTGCACCACCGGCGCAAGGACCAAAAACAGCAGAGATTTGGGGGATTACTCCTGAGGCAAGGATGTTGCGCTGAAAAATCTCGGCATATCCGGCCAAACTCTGAACACCCTCTTGGATACGTGCTCCACCGCTGTCGTTAATCCCGATAACGGGAGCACCCACCTTCATAGCCATATCCATTACCTTACAAATCTTATTGGCAAAGGTCTCGGAAAGGGAACCGCCAAACACGGTAAAGTCTTGTGAGAACACATAAACTATACGTCCGTCGATGGTGCCGTAACCGGTAACCACCCCATCGGAGAGGTAAGTCTCCTCCGCCAATCCAAAATCGGTACAGCGATGGGTCACAAACATATCAAACTCCTCAAAGCTACCCTCGTCCAGTAGCATCTCAATACGCTCACGAGCCGTGTATTTCCCTTTGGCATGTTGCGCTTCAATACGCTTAACACCACCTCCCAATTTGGCCTTTTCCCGAAGTTCAATAAGCTCTCGTATTTTTTGTTCTTGAGTATTCATCTTTTCAATTTGTATTTATAAAGTTGATCCTATTTGTTTTTGTCTTCGCAAAACTCGGTGAGTACGCCGTGGGTCGATTTGGGGTGTAAAAAGGCGATATGTAGCCCTTCGGCACCCTTGCGCGGAGTTTTATCAATCAGCTGAATTTCGTTTTCCTCAGCTTCTTTCAGTCGTTCTTCAAGGTTCTTTACGGCATAAGCAATATGGTGAACGCCTTCTCCCTTTTTCTCAATAAATTTCCCGATGGGGCCTTCCGGGTCAGTGGATTCCAATAGCTCGATTTTAGTTTGTCCCAGCAAAAAGAATGCGGTTTTAACCTTCTGCTCGGCAACCTCTTCGATGCTGTAGCACTTTTGACCCAGTAGTTTCTCGTAGAACGGAATGGCCGTATCTAAACTTTTTACGGCAATACCAATGTGTTCGATATGTGATACGCTCATGGTTTAAAGAATTTTTTGGTTAATTTTCGTAAAAATAAGCTGTAATAATTAGAATCCCTTGCCATTTGTGATTCAATTTAGCATGCAACCACTTGTTTTAAAACATGATTCAAGTTAGAGAAATAGTGTAACCCTATTTTCAATATGTATAAATTTGCACCGTAGTTATGTAAAATGCTATGGTAAACTGGTTGGCCCGAACGGAATTACTTCTAGGTCATGCATCGCTTTCAAAGCTTAAAGAATCTCACGTGCTAGTGGTGGGTCTTGGGGGTGTGGGGGCCTATGCTGCCGAGCAGCTATGCCGTGCCGGCATTGGACAGCTAACCATTGTGGATGGCGATGATATTCACCATACCAACCGAAATCGCCAGCTGCCTGCGCTGTGCAGTACGATTGGCCAACCCAAAGCACAGGTGTTGGGGCAAAGATTGCTGGATATTAACCCTGAGCTGAAGCTTAATGTGATTCAGGAGTATATCCGCGATGAGCGAATGGTCGAAATTCTCGATCAACCCTACGACTACGTGGTGGATGCCATTGATACGCTCTCGCCTAAAATATTTTTGATATTCCATACCCTTAAATTTGGGCATAGGCTGGTGAGCTCCATGGGGAGCGGGGGCAAGCTGGATCCCTCCAAGGTGCTGGTCTCCGATTTTTCGGAGTCGCACACCTGTCCGCTGGCGCGGATGCTGCGTAAGCGCTTAGGACGGTTAGGTGTACGGGGCGGATTTCAGGTGGTTTTTTCGTCCGAAGAGGTCCCCGAGCATGCCATGATGCCCTGCACCGATGAACCCAACAAGAAAACTACGCTGGGAACCATATCCTATATGCCACCCATTTTTGGGTGTACCATGGCATCGGTGGTAATCAGGGATATTATTAAGGAGTTCTGAATTCTGAAATTAGAAGTTAGAAATTAGAAGTTAGAAATTAGAAATTAGAGTTTAGAACTCGGAACCCGCACCTCGTACCTCGTATCCCGCACCCCGCATCTCGCAACCTGTTTTACCGCAAAGAGCGCAAAGAAGGCGCGAAGAACGCAGAGGTTAGAATTCTGAAATTAGAAGTTAGATTTTAGAACTAAGAACTCGGAACACACCCCCCTGTACTCGCACCTCGATTCACGCACCTCGTACCCCACAACATGATTCACAAAATTCGCAAATTTGCAACTAAGCACTTAGAATACGCATCTCATCACTGCGAGCGTTCTTTGCGAAGCAGTCTCCTTGTAGTGCATACTAGCAGATCGCTTCTTCATTCCCTTCGGTCATTCATCGCGATGACGATGGGTGGATGTGAATTTTGAAATCAGAACTGAGAACTAAGCACAAGGAACAGAGAACCCCGCACCCCGTTTCACCGCTAAGGCGCAAATTCGCAAATTCGCAACTAAGCACTAAGCACAAGGAACAGAGAACCCGCACCTCGCACACCATTACTCCTTCAACCAAGTATCCAACCAGTTTTTAAACTCGCGTTGCCATAGGATTCCATTCTGTGGTTTTAGCACCCAATGGTTCTCGTCGGGGAAGAAGAGGAATTTACTGGGCACGCCCATTATTTGGGCCGAGTTAAAGGCTGCCATTCCCTGCGGATAGGGTATGCGGAAATCCTTGCCCCCATGAATGATAAGAATGGGAGTATCCCAATTCTGTACAAAGCGGTGGGCGCTCTGCTTATAGCTGTTCATGGCTACCGGATTATTGGTTTCCCATGGGGCTCCACCCATCTCCCAATCGTCAAAAAACATCTCCTCGGTGGTCATATACTCCATATCGGAGTTGAACACGCCACAGTGGGCAATAAACGCCTTAAAGCGTTTGTTATGATTACCCGCCAGCCAAAACACGGTGTATCCGCCGTAGCTGGCACCAATGGCGCCCAGCTTGGTCTCGTCAACCCAAGGCTCTTGCTTCACCTCGTCGATGGCCGATAGCAGGTCGCGCATCTCCTGTCCACCGTGGTCTTTGCTAATCTCATCCACCCACTGCTGACCAAAGGTAGTCGAGCCGCGGCGAGCAGGGGCCACCACCACGTACCCGTTGGATGCCATAATGGAAAAGTTCCATCGGTAGCTCCAGAATTGGCTTACAGCGCTTTGGGGGCCACCCTCGCAGTAGAGCAGGGCAGGGTATTTTTGGGTTTCGTCGAAGTTGGGAGGTAGAATTACCCAGGTGTGAACCATCAGCCCGTCGGTGGATTTAATCCATCGGCGTTGCACAGTGGGCATGGTCAGCTGGCTGGTAATATGGGTATTGATGGCAGATATTTGGGTTTGCTCTCCCGTTTGTGGGTCGATGCTAAAAATCTCGGCAGGGGAGGTGATGGAAACCCTTGCGCCGATTAGCTTATCGCCTGCAATGGATACCGAATGGTAATCGTGCAATCCCTCGGTAATGGCATCAATCTCCTTGGTGGCAATATCCATCTTGTAGATTTGGTGCGTACCCTGAACGCCTGCTACAAAGTATAGGCTCTCACCATCATCAGTCCACTGAAGACTTGAGGGCGAATAATCGAAATGGTCGGTTAGGTAGGTTTTTTCGCCTGTTTCTCTATCCATAATAAAGATACGCTCCTTATCGGCCTCAAAACCTGCGCGCTCCATGGAGAGCCACACCATGCGGTTATCCTTAAATTGGGGTTGCCAGTCGTAGCCTACCATTCCTTGGGTAAGGTTAGTGGTTTGCTCGGTTTCAATGGTGTAAAGGTAGATATCGGAGTTGGTGCTAAAGGCGTACTCTTTGCCCACCATCTTTTTGCAGGTGTAAGCAATGGCATCGCCATTGGAGGTCCAGCTAATCTCTTCCATACCGCCAAAGGGTTTAAGGGGCGTATCGTAGGGTTCGCCGGGCATAATATCCTTGGGGTTGGTAACCCGACCATTGGCCAAATCGGCCACAAAGATATGGCTATAGTAGCCGTCTTTCCATGTGTCCCAGTGGCGGTACATCAGGTCGTCGTATAGCAAGCCGCTGGCTTTGGGCAGGTCGGGGTAGATGTCGCTTACCACATCATCAATCTTAACCCGACTGGTGAAAAGGATTTTTTCGCCACAGGGCGAAATGCTAAACCCGTCAATATCTCCCTCAAAGGTTGAAATCTTTTTACGGTTTTTCCCTTGGCTGTTCATGGTCCAAATCTGGGCACTCTCCCCTTGTGTGGAGATATAGGCCAGGGTATTGTTATCTGCCCATGCCAGGTTGTACTCATGATCCGGTGTGCGGGTTAGCTGTTTGGTATTGCTCCCGTCAGCATCCATTATAAAAATCTCGCTATTGCTACGGTTCTGCTCCACGGAGTAGAACGAAACGGTGTAGGCAATTTTTTCGCCATCAGGCGAAACGGCCACATCGCCAAGCCTACCCATAGCCCATAGCACCTCGGGGGTAAAAATACCGTCCTCAACTTGGATTTGTGCAGGACCAATCAACGGTTCGTTTGATGTTTGCTGTGTACCGCATGAGGCGGCAAGTAGGATTAATGGCAGTAGCCATAGGTATGCTTTTTTCATAAGGATTTGGTTTTTTGAAATAACCGGATAAAGGTAGTGAATTTGGAGGATTGTTTCCAAAGGAAATAGTTGCGGCTGAGGCAGAGGCTTAGATGAACGGGGATTTATCCGTCTATTGTGGTGTAGCTGTTACACTTGCATGTAACTCGCTTATACCCGCCATTTTATTGCGCCTATACACTCGCTGTTGTGTGCAGATGATTTACCGTTTTTTAATTCATTTCCTTTATAAAACTACTGAAATACAATATGTTATTCTTATTTTCCTTATTAAATAGTAAATGTTCAAAATCTTTGGATTTATGTTGTAAGTCTATTTTATCTATCGTTTCTATTAGTTTTACTTTTAATTCGGGTAGATTGTGAATACCCTGTTTTTTAGAAAGATAATCGTAATTGGGCTTTGTTTGGGAAAGCAAAAATAAAGCATCATAAAAATCGCGTCCTTTCGCTCGTGAGAGTAGTGCTGATAATTTCATTGCGCAAAGCACATCATCTGGCGGAACAGGAAATGAAAAGAAAAAACCACAACTGCTAATGGTAGCCATTTGAGTGACATACTCAAACCCTTGATTTTGACTTTCAATCTCAATCAAAAATCGCTCTTCCTTATATGCCGATAAACCTAAGTCAAACAGCAAATCCGGAAAATAAATTCTTGAGCGAAATGCCGTTAACTTTTCACTTTGTTTTTCTCTTGTTTCGGCTCGTATGCCTGACCGTTGTAAAAAAGTCAAAACCATTTGCGACATTTCTGTAAAATCTTCAGCAGAAAAATTCTT
>CAZKPD010000050.1:16034-16798 GCA_964554585.1 uncultured Rikenellaceae bacterium | reverse complement strand
GGCCACATGGAAGCTGGAACAAGCGAAAAAGCGAGACCTAATATTACTATGGTTGCATAGGCTATAATGGGAGTAAATGCAGCTGCAGGTACCAGCGCAAAAATCAGGTGTGATACCGTTAGCAAAATAGCACCATACAGCATCATGGTTGCACCCAGCCCTTTCCGGTCGAGAAATGCACCAATAAAGGGGGTTAAAACCATAGCTCCAATGGGGAAGAAAGAGAACATTGCAGCGGCATCCTTAATGCTAATATCCAATCTGGAAGAGAGCATGTCGGTGGCAAACTTTTGGAAAGGGAAAATAGCCGAGTAGAAAAGCACGCATAGGCTAGCGATAGCCAAAAATCCGGGATTTTTAAGGATTAACCAGATATCTGAAATACGGAATGGCTCCTCTTGCTCATTCTCTGAAGCATCGCCCATCTCCTTATCTAAAGCCCTATCCATAAAAGTGTAGATGAAGAATAGCATGAAACCAACCAGCAAAAAGGCTACTCCCCAGAAAATGGAGTTGGGAACGCCACCTTTTTCGGCTAGAATGGGAGACAGACGGAAAACCGCAAAAACGCCCAAACGGGCAACAGCCATTTCTAATCCCATGGCCAGAGCCAGCTCTTTACCCTTAAACCATTTCACAATGGTTTTTGAAACGGTAATTCCGGCCATTTCAACACCCACGCCAAAAATGGCAAAGCCAAAAAAGGCCAACTTAGCCGATGCAGGGACAGCTACCCAAAACGAATCGAGCCAAATGGCAAGGCT
>CAZKPD010000050.1:0-16024 GCA_964554585.1 uncultured Rikenellaceae bacterium | reverse complement strand
TTCTGCAAAAGCTTGGGTTAGCGCAAAATATTTAATCGCTCCACCAATCACCATGGCCAACCCTGAAGTAATCATGGTAAACCGAATCCCCATCTTATCGAGGATTATGCCCGACAGAATTAGGAAAAATGCAAATACGTTTAAAAAGAATTCCGACCCTCCCAACATTCCAAAGGTTTCGGGCGACCACGAATGGTCTCGTTCTAACAAACTTTGAAGCGGAGCTGCCACATCAACAAAGAAGTAGGCAAAAAACATGGTTAGAGAAATTAGGCCAAGAGCAATCCAACGGGCTATGGCAGAATCTCTTAATGATTGGTGAATTTTTTCCATAACTAAAGTATTAGGTTTAAATGATAAACTCTTTGAACACGTAGTCAATTATGAAGGTCAAAAGTAGGATAATCCATTGTTTTTACAAACAATAAGGGATAGGTTTAAAAAAGAAAAGTGGCCATAGATTATGAAAAAAGGGGGTAAATACCAAAAATGGTCGGATATTTCTTCCGACCATTCGTGGGTAAATACCCCTCAATTTTTTTTAATGAGCTGCAAATCAAAAACGGAGCTATCGTCTCCTCTCATAGATCCAAAGTTCCATCGGTTCTTCCTCCTGTGACCTCTGAATCCTAAGAATCTCATTAAACGCTTTGGAGTAGGTCTCAAAAGAAGCAATGGAAACTAGATCGAAACCATTATGTGCATGTACAACCTGAGTTTTGGTAAAGCCCATTGCCAGGACCTGATCCTCCCATGCAGTTGCATTAGAAGGCACCTTAAAACTACCAATAATTACATGGAACTTATTTCTTTCCTCCTGCTCTTTAACTCGCATCAGCGAATCCTGGATAAACTTCTCCCTTTCGAGGCGTTCCATTTCAGACTGCTTAATTCTGGCAGCCTCTTCGGCTTTTCTAATACTATCCTGGTGGGCTTCCCAAACTGCTAGGGTGTCTGCAGCTTTGTTCTTTTTGAACGTTTTTTCAATGAATTGGCAACCCGATAACGTAACAGCCAAAACAATAAATAAGCTTAAAATGGGTCTCGTTCTCATAGTGGTTTCATGTTAAATTGTAAATCAAATTTCAGCATTTTTTCTAGCTAAACAAAAGTTTTTTGCATTAAAGAGTATTTTTTTTTAAATTCTCACAACCAAAAAATTGCAACCCACTGAATAATTGGCATTTAATACAACAACAATATTTACAGAATTGAATAAAAAAATGAGCTAATCTACTCCTATTCATTGCGCAAGTCTCCATATTCTTTGCTCAAAAAATCAAATCCAAAGGCATTAAGAGGCTTTTATGTTAATTTTTCATAAATTTGTTTTGCCTCCGTTTGGCGCTAGACTAAGAATTAACATTTCCAAAATACATGTACGGTAATTGCCATTGGGCATATGATTAATATCTCCTGCCTGTATTTTGTAACCAAATAGTAATCAAATGAAAACAATTATTAGCCTGTTTGAAGAGAGCGTAGGTAAATTCCCGCAAAATCCCTACTTATGGGAGAAAGTGGACAGCACTTTCGAGTCAACATCTTACCAAGAAACAAAAAATGAGGTTTATAGGTTAGCGGCAGGGTTAATCAGCTTGGGTGTAAAGAATAATGACACCATTGCTCTGCTATCCGAAGGTCGAAATTTATGGGTAATCAGCGAACTGGGTATCCTTTATACAGGCGCAATAAATGTTCCGCTCAGCATCAAACTAGAATCTACAGATTTACTGTTTCGGCTTGTCCATTCGGATACCAGCATTGTAATCGTATCCGGGAACCAGGCCCCAAAGGTTAGGGCTATCCAAAAGCAATTACCTTTAGTAAAAACTTACATCTATCTGGACGATCAGAGCGGCTATGCTGAAAATGAAATGCATATCTCTAAGGTTTTTGAATTGGGTGATAAGCTACTAGCCCAAAATCCCAATGCGATTAAAGAGTCGATCAAACATATCGATCCTGATCACTATGCAACCATTAGCTACACCTCAGGAACAACAGCCGATCCTAAAGGGGTTATCCTTTCTCACAGAAACTATACGGCAAATGTGGAGCAAGCCCTAACACTTATGGACATTCCTCCAACATACCGAACACTGATTATTTTGCCTCTAGACCACTGTTTTGCACACGTTGCAGGGCTCTATTCATTTATGGCTAAAGGGGCTAGCATTGCTACAGTTCAGGTGGGCAAAACACCTGCAGAGACGCTTAGGAATATTCCCAAAAATATTAATGAGATTAAACCCAATCTGCTGCTTAGCGTTCCAGCGTTAGCTAAGAATTTTCGTAAGAGTATTGAGTCCAACATTCGCGCTAAAGGGAACTTGGTCGAAAAACTGTTTAAACATGCGCTATCCCTCTCCTATACCTATAATAAAGAGGGGTACAACAAAGGCAAAGGGCTTACCATTTTCTATAAGCCTCTACTATGGCTTTACGACAAGATTTTATTCTCTAAAATACGCCAAGGGTTTGGTGGTGAGCTCGATTTCTTTATAGGTGGAGGAGCATTGTTAGATATAGAGTTACAACGGTTTTTCTATGCAGTAGGTATGCCTATGATGCAAGGATACGGCCTGTCGGAAGCCACTCCAATTATTAGTTCCAATGCTCTAAGGAAGCATAAGTTGGGTTCATCGGGTTTTTTAGTAACCCCCATGGAACTAAAAATTTGCAATGAGGATGGAAAGGCACTCCCCGTTGGCCAACAGGGTGAAATTGTAATTAAGGGTGAAAACGTGATGAAGGGCTATTGGAAGAACCCCACTGCCAGCGAAGAAACAGTGAGGGATGGTTGGCTGTACACCGGTGACTTAGGGTATATGGATAAGAACGGATTCCTATATGTACTTGGTCGTTTTAAAAGCCTTCTCATTGCAGGAGACGGAGAGAAGTATAGCCCGGAGGGCATTGAAGAAGCACTTGTGGAAAAATCGGGCCTAATTGACCAGATTATACTCTATAATAACCAAAGTCCTTACACTGTTGCGCTAATTGTTCCGGCCAAAGAAAGGTTAAAACGAATGGTTGCTGAAAAGCACTCCAATTTGAATAGCGAAAAGGCCAGAAAAGAAATGATTCAAATAGTACAGAATCATATTGAAACCTTTAAAACGGGTGGCGAGTTTGAAGGAATGTTCCCAGACAGATGGCTCCCTGCAACATTTGCGCTGCTCCAGGAGCCTTTTACAGAGCAAAATGGCATGGTAAACAGTACTATGAAAATTGTTAGGGGAAAAGTGGAAAAGCACTACGCTAAAACCCTAGAGTATTTGTACACACCCGAAGGTAAAGACGTTTTTAATGCAGAAAATATTAAAACCATTGAGAAGTTAATAGGCTGATTCTCCTATTATCCGTTAATTCTTGATTTGATATACATAATAGTTCTACAACTTTTTCTGGAACTTGTTTCTTTACGATACTGATGGGTAATGTTTATGCTTGAGGTTATTATATAGCGCTCATTTTCATAAACATTACCCTTTACTTAACTGTTAAACATCTGTGTTAAGTTTTTTTTACAATTTTGCTTTTTCAGGAGACGGGTACTTTTAATCTACCTAAACTAAAGATCGTATGAAGAAAAGGATCATTACACTACTCCTACTTATACAATTTAGTGTTATCGGTTTTGGTCAGGTACTAGACGACAGCACCTCTCTCCATTTAATTCAACCCTCAATTCTTAATGCCAACAATCTGATTAAATCGGATACTCCTGATGAGCAAAGGGTGATATCAGCCAGTAGAAGCGAAAAGTACCTCTCGGACTTACCGCTCACAATCTATGTAATTAGCCACGAAGAGATTATTCTTAATGGGTATATTACCCTAGCTGACGCTCTAAAAAAACTTCCCGGAATCCAAGTATCTCAACCCGGAACGGGTGAGTTTAGTGAGGGTTTTCAGCTCAGGGGATTATCGGGGAACCAGTACACGAAGATTCTTGTTAACAACCTGCCCATCAAACCTTCAGTAGTGGCAGGTATGCCCATCAGTTCGCAAATTCCCATTCGGCAAGCTGAAAGAATTGAGGTAATTTACGGTCCTGCGGCAGCAGCATACGGTGCCGATGCGGTTACCGGAGTTATCAATATAGTGCTCAAAAAAGCAGATAAAGGAACCTTTGTACGTGGAGATATTTTTATTGGTGAAGGGAATTTTAACTACACCAATTTTACCATTGGGGGAAAAGCAGGAAAAAATAAGAATATCCTAGAATACTCTTTTTATGGGAATAAAAAGGAACAACGTTCCCTTAATAGCCATAGGGGCCATGAACAGGCCTATAACCCACTTGCAGAGCTACAGCATATGGGCCGTAAAATTAACCTCAATGGGGATCTATACGATCCTATGGATATTACTACTGAACTGTTAACCACCTATGGGCTTAGCCTAAAAGATTTTACCTCACAATACTACGGAATTTCATATAACGGAAGCCTTACGGTTCCAGATTTTGAAGACATGAGCGCTTCTGGCCATATGATTGGCTGTAACCTGAACTTCAGAGGTGTAGGGCTTACTTTCTCCAATATGAACCGTAAAAACCATAGCTCAATGGGTCTTAGTCCCTTATTATACAAGTATGATAATCCGCAAAACTATTGGGCCGAAAACATACAGCAATTTACCCTATCCTACACCCACGATTTCAGGAAAGTATCGATAACCACCAATATGTTGTTCTTAAACTATTCCATGGATAACACATCAAGCTTGGGGTTAACCCGATTAACCTACGACAAAGCTTATATATACTCCAGTTCCGAAGATTTTCTCTTTGAGCAGTTGGCCACCTTTATTCCTACGTCAAACTCAGAAATTATTATCGGGGCTACCTACCAAGGATCTAACAATTTGCCTTTAACAAATATTATGGATAAACCCTTTAACAGGAATCTGTATAATATGTCTGAAGGCACTTACAACCAAAATTCTATATTGGGCAATTTTGGAATTAACCCGGTTACTTATCATAACATATCCAGCTTTGCTCAAGGATTTCTTGTCTACAAGCGATTCCATTTCCTATCGGGATTACGCTATGACTACAACTCACTGTATGGCTCCAGCATTAACCCTAGGATTGCTATTCTTTATAAATTATCAGCAAATTATTCGTTGATTACCTCTGGCGGATTTGCTTATAAAGCACCGCCTTCATCATTAACGTACAGATCCTTAGCATACGAACCTTACAACGAACTCGGAAAAATAAAATACTTAGCCATACCTGCACCATCGCTCGATCCGGAAAAATACAAGTCGTTGGAAATTGGTTTACAGAGGAATACCACCCATAGGGTTATCCTAAATTTATCAGGTTTCTACAATGTAATCTCAAATCCCATTGTAAACCAATTTGTGCCCGTTGATATCGGTCAGTATCCCGATGCAACACCAGCTTCGGACAGCCTCTGGGCAACCTCCTATATGAATGCCAAGGGAGTGGTTTCTCGGCTGTATGGGGTTCAGGCAAATATTCTTTTTAAAGACATTTTTACAAAATACCATATCAATGGAGAGCTTAACCTAACCCTTGCAAGGCAGTCGGACCAAGCCCCAGAACTGATTGAGTTTATCAAATCAAACCTCCAGTTGATGCCAAGTCATATCGGACAGTTTAGCATTTCGGCCAAGCCCAACCGATACCTTTATCTGCGTGCAAATATGGTTTGGATGAGCCAATGGATACGCATGCTTATCCCCTTTGAAGAGATATACTCCAAACTTTTTAAAGATGTGGATGGGTTCTTTTCTCTTGATCTAAATGCCAATATTCTGCTCGACCATAATCTGATAATTACCCTGAAAGCCAATAATATCTTAGATGAGAAATATGGCGGTTTTGGCGCTTCGGCCATTGAAAGCCAAATGATATACAACCCGCAAATGGGACGAAATTTCAGCATTGGGCTATCGTACATGTTTAACTAAAGGAACGGGAACAATGAACGTTTCATATTATAATAGGTTATCCAACATGATGCTGAAAATGGTATTCAAAACAATGCCGCGTATCATTTTCGTCTCCATATTCCTAATGCCTTTATCGCCCCATAAGGTTCTAGCCCAGCAAGTGGTTGATGAGGATAAAATATGTATTTTCATTCAGGGTGCCATCGATGATGGTTCTATTCTATTTAGCAAAGGAGAGTATAACAAGGCCATCGCTAAGCTTTACGAAGCGACAAACCGAGGAGCCCATGACAGCTGCCCCAACCTAATGGTTGAGGCATATAGGCTTTTGGCAGAAATACATGCCATTCAGCTGAATTTCAATACAAGTATTACCAGCTACTTAGCCGCCATTACATTTGCAGAAAAGCTGAAATCGGATTATTTGCTTTCTGAATTATACATCGGCATAGCAGATATATTTTTTAGGATTGGTGCTCACGAAAAGGCGGTAGAGTACTATACCAAAACAGTTCCTTTACTCTCCGATCAAGAACAAGAGGCTCAGAGTCTATATGTCCTAGAGAACCTTGCTCTTTCACTTTTGGGGTTTCAGCAGCAGGATCGAGCACTAGAGTACTTAAATCGGATCCTTTCGCTTACCCATATTGAATCGGATCAGCATATTAGAACCAGAACGCTATTCCGTATTAGCGAAATTTATCGCCAATCAAATGAGTGGGATCAAGCCATTGACTACTGCCAAAAACTTTACTCCGAACAAGAATTCCACAAGGATAACTTGGGTGCTGTTCTGGCCCTTAACAATAAGGCATGCAACGAGATTCAAAAACAGGATTACTCCACAGCAATTTCATCCCTTAAAGAGGCACTTAAAAAAGCTCAGACATACACGCTGCCCAACTCTGTTCTGGCCGGAATTTACACTAACCTTGGCGTATGCTATCAGAATCAGGGGAGATATT
This sequence comes from uncultured Rikenellaceae bacterium, assembly GCA_964554585.1. Lineage (GTDB taxonomy): Bacteria > Bacteroidota > Bacteroidia > Bacteroidales > Tenuifilaceae > Perlabentimonas. The sequence goes on along the minus strand of CAZKPD010000050.1, from coordinate 9,122 downwards.
CCTTATCATTAGATAATCTGTTTCAGGCTGCCGATATTGCCAAAGACGACTCCAACTCTGCTCAACTAGCAGATATATACAATACTACTGCTTGGGTTTACCACTACAAAGGCGATTTATATAATGCGTCACGATTTGCTAGCCTATCCATTAGCGAAGCTAAAAAGGCAAATGACCCCGTTGCTTTGTCGAACAGCTACTACACATACAGCCAATTTCTAAGAGACGGGAATGATCACATTAGTGCTCTTGAATATTATGAGAAATACTCTAAGCTGAGGGATTCATTAGAGCTAGAAAAAAGAATACAGAAAGACAAGGATGAGCAACTTACCGGACAGATTGAGCGAACGGAAAGGGAACAACGGCTATATCTGGCCGACAAGGAGATGAAAGACCTCATGGTTAAGCAGCTAATGCTCGAGTCCGAAAGTCGAAAACAGGAGATTGAGCTCCTCAAAAAAGAGCGTGAGCTCGAACAATCCGAAAAGAATAGAGTGTACCAAAACCTATTGCTCTCAAAAAAAGAACAGGAGGCAGCACTCCAGCAGTCCACCATTCGAAACCTAGAACAGGAAAACTCCATTAAAGCACTTCAAATCCAGCAAAAAGAAACAGACGAGCTCCGACGCGAACAAGAGATCGCTCTTTTACAGAGCGAAAAAGAGCGTCAACAGCTTCAGATTGAGAAGGAAGCAGAAACCAGAATGCTCGTTATATGGATGCTGGTTCTTAGCCTTTTAGTGCTAACTATTGTGGTGGTGGGGTTGATTACTACACGCAAAAAAAACCAACTTCTTGCAGATCAGAAAAAACAAATTGAAGAAAAGAATCTCAACCTAGAAAGTGCAAATACCGAGATATTACAAAAGAATGTTCAGCTGAGCGAACTGGCCGAGGAGATCCAATCGCAAAACGAAGAGATTATCGTTCAGAGGGATATGATTGAAGCAAGAAATTTGGATATGACCTCCAGCATTCAGTACGCCAGGCTAATTCAAAATGCTGTTTTGCCCAGTATCGAGGCACTTGAAACTAATTTCAAAAACCATTTTGTCCTATATAAACCCCGAGACATTGTCAGTGGAGACTTTTGGTGGTTCCATGCGTACAAAAATCGAAAAATTATTGCAGTTGCAGACTGCACCGGACATGGTGTACCCGGGGCATTCCTAAGCATGCTGGGAACTACCCTACTTTCCGAGATCGTTTCTCATCAACCCGAAATTAGGGCTAATATACTTCTCGATAACCTTAGAGCAAAGATGAGGGAAACCATGATGCATGGAAAAACCACCAGCCTTCAGCTGGACGGAATGGATATTGCAGTGTGCATTGTTAATGATCAAACCAAGGAAGTGGAAATTGCCGGAGCATATAATCCGGTTTGTATAATTAGGGATGGGGATATTGAAATTATTAAAGCTGATAAAATCCCCATTGGATTGGGAGGAGATCCGAGTAGCACTTTTAATCTAAATATATGGAAAGCGAAACCCAAAGACCGATTCTACCTCTTTTCGGATGGGTATGCTGATCAGTTTGGTGGCGAACATGGCCGAAAGCTAATGGTTAAAAACTTCCGAAAACTGCTAGTGCAGAGTGCTGCCCTACCCATGGATCGACAGAAAGAATTTCTTGACCAACAGTTCCTAGAATGGCAGGGCAATAGCACTCAGATTGATGATGTATTGGTATTGGGGTTTGAGGTGTAACTCACGCTGCTTTACCTTTGCATATTTTTCAATCCAATAATAGCCTCTCAGCAAAACTCCCTATTTTGATAAAACAACGTTTCATAGCAAAACAACACTCTTTTTATCCACGCCATTATCATCCAGAACAAAGTTAATTGGGAAAGTAAAATTCACCCTAACTGCTTCGCCCCTCTGTTTCCCAGGCTCCCACCTAGGACTGGATTCAACCACTCTAACCGCCTCTTTGTCAAGAATAGGATCAACACCCCTTGCTATTTTCACATTCGTAATCTCTCCATTCGCCTCTACAATAAAAGAAACCCAAACCCTACCTTGAATCCCATTTTCGATTGCAATTATTGGATATTCAAGATTCTGAGCTATATACTCACGAAACTTAACGGTAGACTCGCCCAGAAAAGTGGGCATCTGTTCCACAATCACAAAAACCTCTTCTTCTGTAGATAGATTAGAACTTTTTGATGCATTAGGATTATCTATAAGTCCATCGTCTAAGAGAGTAGATTGCTGATTACAAGAAATGGTAAAAATAAGAGGAACAGCAATGAATACTGCCAACACCCAGCGCCCCAAGGCACCTTTGGTAATTCCTTTAACATTCATCATGGCTAATCGTTTTAAAGTTAATGATTTACTAAAATTGTTGCCTATGGAGAGCGCTACTCCACCAAAGGCAACAGACACTATGGTATCCTGGTACGCGTAAGGATCATTTTGAGATTTAATTGCTACTTGGTCTGCCTGATACTCGTGAACTTCAACCAATGCTCTGCGAATCATCCAGTAAAAGGGATTAAACCATTGGATAAGTGCCATCAGCTCCATAAAAACAATATCCATGGAGTGCCACAAATGGCTGTGTGCCCGTTCATGGGCAACAATCCCTTCCAGTTTATCCGCTGCTAAATCATTAGGATTTAAAAAACAGAAATTCATAAAGGAGAAAGGGCTTATCCTCTTGGGATGCTCCACTATATACAACCCCTCAACTTTGCGCATTTGCCCCTTGTGTATTAATAGCCCAATACGAATGAGTTGCACAATAAAGCGAAGAAATAGAAGTGAAGAGATGGTTACAAAAGCCATCAAGAGGATATTTATGCCTTCCCCACCCCCCTCACCTAATTCAACTCCCACCGTTACTTCGGGCAATCTAAAGGCATATATGCCCCCCGCATCGGGTACAGATGTCATAATGTCAATGGTAAAATAGCTAAGTAGTATTGGCATCCCCGCACTTATAACCACTCCCAACAGTAAGAATAGGCGGGTTAAGCTAAACCGGTTAACCTTTCTAAGAAAAAGATACCACAGCCCCCAAAGGATAGCTAGGCTAACCGATACTTTTAATAGGTACACAAACAGGCTACTTGTCTCCATGGTCCTTTTGTTTTTTTAGTTCTTCATTGAGTAAGGTAATAATGCTCTCCATCTCTTCAATAGATAAATCCTCTTCCTTAGCAAAAAAGGAGACCAATTGACGATATGAGCTGCTAAAGTAGTTGCGCATAAACCCCTTTAAAAACTTACTGGTATACTCTCTCTTACTTATTAATGGGTAATATTCGTGTGATTTCCCGTAGGCAGTATACCCTACAAAACCTTTGCGCTCAAGAATACGCACTATGGTTGAAACAGTATTGTATGCAGGCTTTGGTTCAGGCATCTTATCCATAAGATCCCTAACAAACCCCTTTTCTAAATCCCACAGGATATGCATTACCTGTTCTTCTGCTTTGGTTAGTTCTTTCATATCAAAATGTTTTATACAAACATATAACTAATCTCTTAGTTTATCAACTATGCTTTTAGTTTATTTTTATACTTTTATATTAAAGTGCTATTTAACTGCTACTTACAAGGAATATTTATAGTGATAAAAAAAGGAATCTATTTCCTGGAACGGGTAAAGGGAACAAAACGAACAGGAATAATGCTGGATGTTAAAATCTTTCCATCTTTCTTCTCAACCAGCATAAGGGATTGGGACCAGGAATTTACTCCCACAGGAATTATCATCTTTTTACCATCCCCAAGTTGACCAACCAATGCGGGTGGTATATTTTCTGCAGCCGCAGTAACTATTATGGCGTCAAAAGGAGCAAAATCGGGTAAACCATGGTATCCATCCCCCTGATATACATGGATATTATCATATCCGAGATTTTGCAGAAGCTGTTTGGACGATTCGGCCAATTCGGGAACTATCTCAATGGTATAAACCTCTTGTACAATCTCTGCCAAAATAGCTGCTTGATAACCGGAACCGGTACCAATTTCTAAGACTTTATAATGAGGTTTTAAATCCAACAGTTGAGTCATCAACGCAACCATATAGGGTTGCGAAATGGTTTGGCCCAAACCTATGGGCAACGGCGAATCATCGTAGGCCCTACTTTGCAGATGTTCGGGTACAAACTGATGACGCTCCACACTCCTAAAAGCATCCAAAACAAGTTGGTTGTCAATATCTCTCCCTTTAAGTTGATCGGTAACCATCCGCTCCCTCAGACTGTTAAAATCTTGGGAGAATAACGACAAGGTAGTAAAAACCACTAATTGAAATAAAAAAAGAAACCTCATACTACTCTATATACGTTGAATACAAGGTTTTATTATGCAAGAAAATCTTAAAAAGAAATATACCCAAAAATACATAAAAAACCCTCCGTAAGTCAGACTAACGGAGGGTTACACTATGAAAAAAACTACCTCTTAACAATCTTCCTTGTTGCCGATCTTCCACTATTATCCATCACAGATAAAATATAAACTCCTGTCGATAAGGTTGTGCTGTTCCAAGTAAATATTGATTTATTTATGTTTTTCTCTGAATGAATCGTTCTGCCAAGTAGGTCAGTAACGATAATATTACCTTGGAAGCCTTCTGGCAGCTTCACGTGAAACGCCTCGTCAAAAGGATTGGGATAAACTTCAATATCTATTTCGTATATTTCAATTTCTGCCATCCCTGTGGATTCTTCCTTTAATTTCACAACCCAAATGTCGGGTCTACCGTGATTATAAGAAACATCACCATCTCCAGATTCCGAATAAGTTTCTGCTAAAATAATTATTTCACCTTCACGAGAAAGTATTATATCACGCCCGAAGTCTAAACCTGTACCTCCCAGACTCTTTTCCCACAGTAAATCTCCGTTTCCATTAATTTTAATCACCCATACATCTTCAAATCCTGGCCATTCTCCATGGTGACTGCTAATATCTCCATCAACTGAGGCTGAGTGACCCGCAATAATATAACTACCATCTTTAGTTTGCACAATGGCGCTAGCCATATCTGTGTGAAATCCGCCATAACTTTTCTCCCAAATCAGACTTCCCTCTTCATCAATCTTTATAACCCAAAAATCTTCTGTTCCTGCATGATTACCGGTTACCTGACCATTTGTAGAACTGGAATGACCTACTACAACAAATCCTCCCTCTGATGATTCGACTACTGCAGTCGCCCAATCACCATACATACCCCCTCCCGATCCTCCATAACTCTTTTCCCAAACTAAATTTCCATCCATATCCATTTTGACCACCCAAAAATCATTATCGTCCATCCCTTGTGGAGAAGAAATATCGCCATCCATAGAGTTGGATGTTCCCACTAATAAAAAATCACCATCTCTTGTTTTTATAATCTTTTCCACGATATCATCTCCAGAGCCACCAAAACTTTTGTCCCAAATAAGATTTCCTTCAATATCCATCTTCACTACCCAGAAATCAGCACCACCATAATTGACTGACACGTCTCCTCCATCCATATCATTCAATCCTGCTATAATAATATTTCCATCATTGGTTTGAACTACCGAATGTGGTCTATTATAGCCTAAACCACCCAGTGTTTTATCCCAAATTATATTCCCTTCCAAATCAAGCCTTAAAACCCACCAGGATATAAAGAAATTATTTTCTGTTACATCTCCATCGGATGATTGAGTACTACCTACTACGATATACCCATTTCCATTTGATAGTTCAACAACAGATTGTCCAAAGTCCATATGAGAGCCCCCATAACTTTTCTCCCAAATAAGGCTTCCTTCTTCATCAATCTTTAGAATCCATAGGTCACCCATTCCTTTATTTACTGCAACGTCCCCATCATCGGATTCTGATTCACCTATTATTAAGTATCCTCCATCACTTGTGGCAATTATTTCAAACCCATGATCCCTATTAGAACCACCATATGTTTTCTCCCAAACAATTGTAGGATTAGCTTGCGATTGTGCCGCAAAAAACAGTAATGAAACGGCAAGATTAATAAGTGTCTTAAAAAAGCAATTACTTCTCATGATTATAAATTTTAAAGGTTTAGATAGCAATTTTAAAAAAAATCATAAATCAATCCTAAAAAACACCTCCTCAAAACCTTCCCGACAACTTATAACCTAAAGATTAACCGAAAGTTACAATAAATCGAACCACTGGTATATATCTATATTTTTAGGAACTTTCAGTTTTTTTCTAATAAGGTATTTTTTATTTTGTACAGTCTTAGGTGTTATACTTTTGTATTGTGCAATATCTTTGGTTGGCACTTTTAATTTAAGGAGGGCACAAAATTCTATTTCAGTCTGAATAACTTTTGAATTAATTTCTATCAATTTTTTTGAAAAATCCGGAAAATATTTATTAAATAAATTTATAAATGCTGGATCCTTTTCTTCCAATAATTGTAAAAGTTTGGAATAATTAGGTTCCCGCTCTTTTATCTGCAATTCCTCCAAATAACTTTGACTTGTTTTTTCTTGAAGGGACAATATTCTGTTTTTACGAATAATAATATATATAAGAATTGTAATTAAAAAAATGAAACTGGAAAAAGATGCTAATAGATGCCACGATAATTTTGGTATCGCCCCTTTATTTTCATTCAGCATTTGACGTAATAAATTATTCCTATGTTCAGAAACGTTCAACCTTAAAGAATCTCTCTTGGCTTCATATTTTTTGATGTTTTCCTTGTCCTGTAGTATATAATATATCTCAACAATTTTATTATACAAGGTTTGGATATCCATATTGCTATTAAAATCAGCCATTTTCTCTGCTTTATGTAAATAGAACAAGGCTTCGTCATAATTCTTCTGTTCAAATTCAACTAACCCCTTTACTATGAAATTTGAAGACCGAATATCTTTTCGGTCAGAATCAAAATCTTTAGCTATTGCAAGTTTTACATAATGTTTTGCAGAATCATTATTTATTTTCAGATAAACTGAAGCTAAATTACTATAATCAATAAATTCATCATTTTGCTTTGGGTTTTCAATCATTGAGAGATAGATATATTTCAACTGATTTTGATAGTCACCTTTCATCTGGTAATAATTAGCATAAGCTCTATATAGATTCGATTTGGCATCGATAACCAACGAATCCTGTCCGTCGGCTCTATTGATAATTCTTTTTCCATCTTCCAATGCAAGAAAAGCAAGATCATCCAACTGATTATAATGATAAAAGTCGAAAATCCATATTTTTGCAATGATCTGATACCCGTGATTATTATACAATTTAGCTTTTTCAAATAATGTCTTCGCCTTGACAAGTAGTTTTTCATAATTGTTATTAATCATATAATAAACACATTGGGTATTAATAGCCAATAGCTCTGCCTCCCTGTCCTTTGCTTTACATGCTATATTCTCTAAATCTTTTGCTTCTTTTATGGCTTTTTCAGAATTTATAAAAAGAGACTTATGATTTTTTCTTGCTCTTTCTAACAAGTTGTAAGAGGGATCAATCTGTTGAGAAAATAACAGGATTATTCCTAAAAAAAAAGCAATTAGCAAAGTGAACGTTTTTTTCATATTTAATCTATATTCTAAAAAAATCGGTTACTTTTTATCATTTGAACAATTAAGAATTTTCGCGTAACAGAAGAGTATATTTTATTCTAATCTAATAAAAACTCATCTAAATTTCCGGGAGTTATAACAGAGGTAGATGCTATAGGATAATTACTCAAAAACGTCTTTGAAAATTTTGATTTGCCTTTTTTTGGATTCCATTTGAATTCAAAAACTCTAAATTTCAATTCCGATTCTTCTACCCAATCAATTTCCTGCTGTTGATAAGTTCGCCAAAAATAATGTCGCCCAGACCAACCGCTATATTGTAGTTTTTTGATTCGCTCAGAAATCATAAAATTCTCCCACAAAGCACCGACATCCTGTCTAAACTCAATAGGTTTAAAGTCACCTATAATTGCATTTCTTATTCCGTTATCGAAGAAATAAATCTTTCGGGATGTATTAATTTCGTTTCTAACATTCCTACTCAATGGAAATAAACGAAAAATCACATATGTTTTTTCCAAAAGTGATACATATTCTTCTATTGTTGCCCTATCTGCACGAACTAAATTAGCCAATTCGTTGTAGTTCACCTCTGAACCTATCTGCAATGCCAAAGCCAATAAAATCTTATCCAATAATTCTGGCTTTCGTATTCCTTTATGCTGCAATAAATCTTTGTACAAATAACTTTGTGTCAACTCTTTTAGAACCTCTTCTTTTTTATTTGGATGCGTAATCACTTCAGGATACATTCCATAAATCATATATTGTGAAAGGTTTTTATGATTATCCAAATAACCAAAATGATGATTCAATTCCTCCCAACTCAAAGGAAACAAATTAAACTCCCATTTTCTTCCTGTCAAAGGTTCATTAATCTCCTCGTTCAAATCAATTACAGACGAACCGCTTGCTACAACCGTAATATTTCCAATTCGATCATGTATAATTTTAAGTAAAATCCCAATATTTTTAATCCTTTGGGCTTCATCTATAAATAGAATGGAATGATTACCTATAATTTGGCGAAGTTTCTTTTCACCGGCATCAGCTAATAAAACCCTATCCTCAGGATCGTCTCCATTCAAAAAGAGATATGTCCCTTTTCCCTTGCAAAGGGAATGTATCAATGTCGTCTTTCCTACTTGCCTAGAACCAGTTACCAATAATATTTTTCCTGTATCCCACTTTGAAAGCAAGTGATTTTTTAATTGCCTCTCAATATTCATTTTCCAAATATTTATACAAATATATAAATAATCGATTACATTCAATTATTTATATACATTTAATTGAACATATTCTTGTTTTTATATAAAAGGCAGTATCTGAAAAAGAGAATTAGAGTCTTTTATTGATGTATCTAAGATGATTGGCCCAATCTAAGCAACATTTCCTTGTGTAGCAAACAAGGGAAGGAAAGAAATTGGTAGAAGTATTCTTATATTCTTTTTTCGCATCATCATCTGCGTGTAAAGATATAAAAAAAGCCCCGAGTTTTGTTTTCTCGGGGCTTTCGTTTGAAGGTTGGCGGCGACCTACTCTCCCACCTAATCGGCAGTACCATCGGCGCTGG
>CAZKPD010000049.1:8955-16999 GCA_964554585.1 uncultured Rikenellaceae bacterium | reverse complement strand
TTTTTCACACGTTTAAATTCGGTTTAACCTTCTCGCCTTTTAGTAGTTTCTTAGCCGATTCAACATTGTTCTCGTATATATGCACATTACCCAGGTAAAGGGTGATTGAATGCAATGGCAACTTAATCTCTCGGCTAATCAAGTACAAGTGGTATAGGTCTGCAGGTAGCCCAAGGCTCGCATCCGAGCTCCGCTGGTATGCAGTGAGAACTAACTTCCCGTTGTGGTTTATCTGAAATTGAATGAGTGAGAGACAGGGCTGCTGGTTCGTTTCAATGGTATTTGCCCCCAAATGTAGCACGTAGTTCTTGCTGGTGCGCTTCTCCTTATTAATCCTCCTGATCAGCGGAGGCAGCTGCTCAAAGTAGGTTGGGTAGGAGTTCACCAATACCGGGCCGCAGTAGTCCCACCAATCAACCCCAATCTCCCTATACCTTTCGGTATTTCGTTCCCCTTGCAAAAATAGGCTAAGTTCCCCCTTCAACTTATTCCGAGCCAGCATGTGCCCCTCAAATATATCCAACAGGTCGAGCGGCCTAAGGTGAATAGTTTGATTCATTAAGTAAAGGTTGTTCCCCTTCTTGTTCTGCTGCCTCTTACCCCCTCGCAGAATCTTATCTATCATTTGGTGGTACTTATTCATGGTTCCCCTTTTTATAGTGGTACATTATATCTGTGTAGCCCGTGTTATGCGAGGTATTGGTTCTATTCTCCCGCCTTTCAGCGTTAGCAAAAGGGTTAGACGTGAACGATGCGCGACTGAACCACTCGCATAGTTCCACGATCTGGCTCTTATTCGAGGTGAAATAGAAGTAATTCTGCCCAACAAGCAGGTGTAGCACGTCTAGGTAATCGTGCAGTTGCCACGATTCATTAGATGAGTATGAGGTGGTGTCCGTGTTCAGGTAGGGCGGATCTATGAGAAACACCACCCTCTCCAGGTCCTTAAACTGGTTAAATACGGTCTTGTAATCGCTGCGAACTACGGTAACACCCTCCAGGTAGCCATCAGCGTTATAATCGCTCATCCTTACCCTATTGTAGAACTTCTCTTTGGCGAAAGAATCCAGGTCAAACGCATAGTTCATGGAAAAGAGCAGGTTGCCCGACAGGGTGATGTAGTCAACAAAGCCTTGCTGATCCAATTCTCTGATTAAGTCTAGGATGCTGCTTCTTAACCTCCCGGGAATAGCCTGTTTGCGTGGGTAATCTCCCAGCATCTCTCTAATCTTGGCAATTAGTGCGTTTGTCTTGCTGATATTGTCTATCCTGTTCATGAAGTTGTCGTAGTCATTATAGACAACCTCCGATGTTGGGAAGGTCTGTTTTGTAAGGTGGCTCAGCAGACCGCTCCCGCCAAAAAGGTCAACATAGGTGTATGACTCATCATAACCCGTTAAACACGCTTTAAATGCTTTTGCAAATCTTCTTTTTTGCCCCTGAAAAGGCAGTGGACTTTGGTTGTAGTTCTTCATTTTATTTGTATTTTTGTTTTCTCTGACAATTTCATTTAATGCGAAACACCCGCACTATCGAAGGTATTTGCCTCCGGGTATGCGGGTGTTTCGCATTTTGTGTAGATGGAAGGTCAGAGAGCCATCTACAACCGGGGGCTTTTTTATGCCTCCCGGTTGGCGTAAGCTACATTTTATATTCTATCCGTATTCGCGGGTCTGCCTCAACCAATGGCAGGAACTTCTCCTCAATCTCATTACAATAGATATGAATCTCATCTTCCATTCTCTCCACCGGCAGTTTCTGTATATCCACCAAGTAGCCCAAAAAGATAGAGTACTGCGGCTCAAAGTACATCTCCAACAGCACTACCAACCGCAAAGGGTAGTTGTGTAGCCAGTCGCTAATGGGTTCTTCAACAGGTAGCTCCTCATCCTCACACTCGATGACAATGAACTTCCCTTGCTCGTTCTGAATTAATTTCTTCATCTTGTTAGTATATTTTTTATAAATTTAGAGTTCGTCTATGCGGATGTACGTACCAGGCTGAAACCCGTTCGCATCGGTGGCACCTATATTAAAGCGGTCAATATATTCCACCACATTATTCTGTATATTATTCATTTGAACCTCCGCTGTAGTCGTCCGACCAACCACCCAACCATAGAGGTTTTTATTCCGTATCATACAGCGATAGTTCGTCTGCCTGTCACCCGTTCCCGCCGCCACACTACCGGCGAAATAGTTATTGATGGAGTTCACCAGTCCCCTCGAATTATAGTGCCCCTTGAAGTCATTTGAACCGCTATAGAATATAACATTAATTCTGCCCCCTACACCACCCTTCCATTCGGGATGATGAATAAATATGTTGAACTGACTACCTTCCGTAAAATAGATGTCTGAACCATCTGACCACTTGGTAAATTCGATGAACTGGATTTCATCCTCAATCTTCAGCTCAACAAACCTCTTTTTTGGGATGTCAATTGGGTCAAGAGTAGTACCCGTACCCGTGAAGGTGGTTGGGTCAAAGTGCAGGTGTGGGGGGATGAGGTTGTCCTCGTCCGTGAGGTCTGAGAGGTCGGTGGGGATAGACTCTAAAAGGTTGTTAATTACGGTTTGGATGTCGTAGATGATCTCTTCTTCATCTACAATCCGTTTGCCTTTTACAATGTTGGCTGGGACCTCTTTTAATTCTATCTTACCCTGAAGGCTCTCTTTAAAATGTTCGGCAGAGAAGGAATCCTTTTTAAAATATCCGAGCGTTGACAGGTCAATCAGGTTAACCCATTCCCCCGCTCCCAAGCGCCACTTTAGAATGAATTCATCAATAGAAATTGACACCTCCCTTCCGTCTTCGCCCCTTAAAGAAGAAACAGCAATAATTGGCACCCATTCACCATTGTTGAACCGATAGGCCAACAAACCATCAACGGGTGTTATTTCAAGGGTTAAATCCTCAAGGCCGGGAACCTGCTGGAGTTTCTCGTTAAGCTCCTTTAGCTCTTTCCTAAGCCTATCCAGTACCGGTGGCCAGCGGAACGCTTCTATCTCAAACCGCTCTTCCGGTTCTATATATACATCAAATTCAGTCCTGCTCATTGGGTTGGTGGTTTATTGCGTTATCACGAATTACACCCAAATCTAGGGTGATGGGTCTTTTCACCGGAACGGTGAAGCCCTCTAAAACGGCTTTACCGGTAAGTGGGAGCAGTAGGGTATCGGCAGACTTTACCTCTACCCTGAATACTCCGGGCCTTAGCTCTTCAATCCCCCTCTCCATATCATAAACCTTGAACGGCTGCCGGTCGATGCTGGAGGTTAACACCAGCTCTATGCCGTTCACCAGTTCCGGATCGTCAACGGGTTGCCCGGTATCCCGATTCTTAACCGCTATCAAATAGCTATAGTCTGCTCCTCTTACCATATCAGCCCGTTTTACCGCCCAATGGGGCACATGGTTACATCTGTCTTATACGCCTCATAACCGGGCAATGTGATTGAATCTACACTACCCACGCTCTCGGCGACCTGCACATAGGCTTTAAATGCGCTTAAGCGAGAGAGGTAAGACGTAACGCTTAATCGCCGAAAATCTGTTTCCGAAATGGCAGAAAACGAACCCAAAGAGGATGTGAACGCCGAAATGATGCTATACTCCCTAGGATATCCCGGCAGGGAAGAACCTGCCACCTTTTTGTCTATCTCGAAGGTTAAGCACCTTGCTTGTCCTGTATTTACGTATGCCATAGTTTTGTGTTTTAAGAAAGTTCTACATAAATGTTTTTGTTGTCACTATAAAAGTCTGTCATTTTCGTGATTTTGCTGTTGCTCATATCTGCATTCAAAGACCAGCGAACAGATAGTGCGATGCCGTTGCCAGACCCCACATAGCGCAGCAAGGTATCAAACCGCACTCTATGCGAACCCGGACCAACACTTAGCGTGTAAACGCCCTCTCCTGATACCGGCCATTCACCCATAAGCCCCGCAGTAGTCTCTGTTCGCAACGTTCCTCCAATAGTCCCTGAAAGTTCTGGATCTAAGAGGAGGTGGACCGTGAACACAACGTTCTCCGGCTGATCTATTTGTGCGCAAACTGCATCCTCCCACCTGCCGGTAGATGTTGGCGCGATCTGATGGCAAACACCATCCACCCACTTAGCTACAACTCCAACCTCACCTTGCACGCAAACCTCGTCTCTCCATCTTGCCAGCTCTTCCAAGATACCTTGTGAACAAACCTCGTCCACCCACCGACCCGAAATGCCAATATTATCAAATGTGAATGAGCGCCCAAGCAGGGTATACCTATTGAGGATTGACGTGACCGCCGCCGTGTCGGCAGGGCTAACGTTGTACACGACAAAGTCAAAGGGAAGACCATCCCCCTCGGTAATCTCAACTGCATAACCTAAATAGGAGCTTAAGTAGAATTCGAGATAAGCGGTCTGCCACAGCCCCCCGCCCCTTAAGCCCGATTCGTAAAAATAATCTTGCAACTCCTCGTTGCTTTTATCCAGACAAGCGAATAATATCCTGATCAAAGCGATAACCTTTGGTTTTCGCAAAGAAACGGGCAGCAGATTGGCTATATATGTGAACAGGTTTTTTATCATGTAGCAGGGGTATAGGTATCTGAAATGGTTGCGAGAAAAAACCCGCCACCCTCGCTAATCACGTCCGGCGAATCCACCGTCACGTATGATTCCCCTTCCGCAGCGTGCGATATGGGGCTGAAAACTACGTCAACAACCCCCTCTGCAGACTGTATGGCATCTATCAGCTTGTTCACGTTCAGCACGCCACCATACGTGAGGTTGGCCACAAATTTTTCTACAGCCTCAACCGCAGGCTTATTCCCTCCAATTATCTTCTCCCCGTCACGGTTAAGCACCAACGGATCGTAAATCACCTGAAAGACTATTCGCAACAGGTCGGGAGCATTGCTCTCTAAAACATAATGTAGCCCGGGAGGGCCGATGCGCCTCACATAGCTCTCGAGCAAGCCTAACTCTGCCGATGAGAGTATCCCAAAATCAGCTTTATTGACCCTGATCTTCAACTTTGTGACCGTGTCAACCACTTCGGTAACAGCCGCAAACTTCACTATCCGGGCACTCTCGTCAACAACGCTGTACTCGAATAGGTAGCTGTCAGAGTTATATTCGAGCCCATGACCCTCCTGGTAGCCTAAGATCCGGCTATGCCACCATGCCACAGATCCATACGTTATCGAATCCATTCGTTGTTCGATTTTCGCTCTTTCACCCGCAACCCATTGCTGGGTGAAATAGTGGGCCAAAGCGACTATACTAATGATCGCAGCCTCTAAGCTGACGACAGAAAACTGCTCATCAAAGGTTTGCCCGGAGGTTAACCCGTACGCTTCTATAAGTACCTCGTTTTGAACAAAGGCCTCTTTCAGTTCTGATACGATCTGCTTCAGGGTTCGCATGCTTATTGTGCTATATATTGTAAAATCTTGTTCCCTCTAATCAAGTACTCCTTACCCATAGCAGTGATGTGCTTGGGCACTTTTAGTGCACCACAATAAACACCATCTTCTTCTATCATTTCAAGGGTTACGGGATTTCCGGCATAGAGTATGCGCCCATACTGATTGAGCACTCCTTTACTCGTAACCACGTGCAGCTCCGTGCCTTTTCGTTTTATGTGATAAACCTGCTCATGCATCGTCTCGGTATGAAGGCTCCATTCCATTTGGGTCCCCCTGCGCGAGTAGAGCCTATTGTTATACACCACATATTCCACCCCATCGCCCATTTGAAGCCAACAGGTGAATGCTCCGCTTAACCCGGGAACGATTCCCGGGAACTCCACGGTTTTTTGGCTCTCAAAGTTGTACCCGCTCGTGTTCCCTAATACAAGCGAATCCGAACTCTCCCCGTCCATGCCAACAAAGCTGTAATACTCATCTTTTGGCAGACCATAACCGCCGCCACCATTAATTTCAGCAATAAATCGTGGAAGACCACCCACCACTGCAATTAGTTCGTCGTTATACTTTGTCATGGCAATGCGCTTGTTGGAGTTGGATATATAATCCGCCCCATTCCAGGTTTCTTTAACTAAGATAAGCTCCCAGTCATAAAGAACGGTTTGACGAACCAAGTAAACGTATCGCCTATTCACGCCTGTGTAAACATAAATATTGGTGTACTGCAAACCTCCTGATCCAGCATTACCCTGAACGGCGAACCCGCTACTCGGTTGCCAAAATATAATGGAACCGTTTTTGGCTAGCAGTGCAATGGCGGATTCAAATCCTGCAGCATCAACTACATTGTATTGCGCCGGTATGCTGGCAACCTCTATGTATCGACCAGCTTTTAACTCCTCCAAATAACGGGTAGCCGGTGACACGCCCATCTCTTGCAGCTTAAGCACCACCTTCTCGTCCACCATATCGGGCACTAACAGTGTCATGCCCTCCAGATCGTCATCGTCAGACACACTATTCATCTTCAGAATGTCATAGGCCGCTTCAACGGCTCCACAGTACTGAATTGCCAAATCGTATGCCGTTTGGCCTTTTTTTGCCACTACCTTTTTCATCTTTTAAACCTTTTTGCAAGCACAATTAAAATTGGTATAAAGAGGATTGCCACAAATGTCAAAAGCCAACCGCTTTTAACCGCCGGAGTTGCTACCGCACTTTCTTGAATCTCTTTTCGCTCTTCAGTATGTGTGCGAATACTGTCAACCTTTAGTGCTGTGGAAAAAGAAGCCGATTGCAGGCTCTTTATGGCGTTTTTTTGTCGGGTAGCAACTGTTCTGGTAACCATTACAGGATATTGCCCCCCCGTGCTGTCTGGAGTGCTCAGCAATGTGGTCACCTGCTCAATCACCACGTATTCATCCTCCGCCTCACTTACCTCTTCCACCTGGATGTGCTGCTGCTGAGCTTTAGTAATCATTACCGTGCTATCCATAATTTGAGCAATGCTGCTGTTATGGATGTCCCGCGGTTTAAAGATACCGCATCCGGCCAGCAAGCTAGCTGTCAGCACCACAATCACTAAGCTGCTTCTCATAGCCTCTAATTTTTCGTTCCAGCTGTTCGATCTTCTTGTCTTTTTTGTTATAGAGCAACATCTCCTCTCGCAGCTGTGAGATTTCGTCCTTCAGCTGCATGTTTTCAACCGTCAACCGTTCCACCTTCTTCAGCAACGTGTCAACTTGTGACTCCAGGCTGGCCACCACCTTTTGCCAGGTATCGATGGCCATATCAATATTTTCAATGCTCTGCCGCTTTCGACCAAAAAACCAGCCCGAAAACCCCCCGGCAATACCGGTGGTGAGCGAAACGATTACCGTTGTAAGAATTTCTACCATGAGATATGCTTTTTGGCCAGCTCGTAGAGCTGAATGCGATGCTCTAACCCGTTATATCCCCCATTAATGCGGAGGGTAACGGCTCTAATGTCGTCCCTATCGGCCAGAGAGTTTAACCCTCTATTCCTCCAGAACCATAGTGCCGATCGAACGGCATTTTCAGGCTCTTCTAGCAGCTCGGGGGTATCTAGCAATCTCAGATCGCCCCACAATCCCATACTGCACCTGTTGTAGTTATTCCTGCCGGTGATCTGAATTAATCCACGGCCCTTGAATTTTACCCCGTCGCCCGGTTGGGTGTTGCCCAGGTCTGATCTGCCCTCGTAGGCTTTACCGGTAGCCAATTCAAGAACATAGCGAAAACACCCGCTCTCATGCCCAATCTGGGCAATAAAGTGCCTGGCGCGAAGCACGGTAGTAATATCACCAACCGGGACCATGTGCCTGTTAATGTGTGGCACAAACCGCTCTAGGCGAGCAGCCGGAGCCTGAGTGTACACTTTTTTTAGCTGTTCAACCGTGACCATGGCTTCTGTTTTATAGCTCGTAAAAAGACATACTCCTGTCCATGTATTCATACACGGCTTGCGGGCTCATTTCCCAAAACTTGGGGATGTCAAACACCCAAGCCACAAACTCGGAGCAGTAGAGCCTTTCGGCTGCTTTAGATTTTTTGCGCCCCTTCCACTGCCCTGTTAGAATGTACCAGGGCTGATAGATTAGCAGT
>CAZKPD010000049.1:0-8945 GCA_964554585.1 uncultured Rikenellaceae bacterium | reverse complement strand
AAATCGTAGGGTGTATGCCCAACCTTAGAGACTGCTCTTTCTTTTTGCGCTGTCGCAAAACTGAACGGCCGGTGGATTTCATACCTATACTTATACTTTTCGAGCCACTCGTTCAGCGGGCGAAGGTTGGTGCCATCCTTTTGACTGTCGATAATGAACAGCCCGTCCCAAATCTCAATAACCATGGCGGTATGGTTAAATCGGCTCTTGGTGAACCACTGTATGGCTCTAGCCAGCCAGCTGGTCGACATGCAATGCAGCACATCACCACTATTTAGACCAATCTCTTTAACCTCTTTCAGCTCTCTAATCATAATTTGCCTCTATTTTAAGTTCGTAATTATTATCTATGCTTAAATGCTTTACGCTTTGGCCATCGGCAACCAGCTGCCTGCGAATGGCACGTAACAGGCTGTCGGGTGAATCATCATCCAAGTAGTTCTCTATCCCCACACCGGTGAGCGGTGAATGCTTAATAGAACCCAAATGCTCTTCTATTAGAGCCTTCTGGTTCTGATGCGTAGCATCACCTATGACCAAACCGGATAGGATCATCCCTTTTTCGTCCTTCTGAATCTCAATCATCAGATCGCCAGCTTCACCCAGCAGTATCCCTATTCCCTTCATCAGTGTTTCACTTTATCATTCTCAAAATCGGCGCGCTTTGTCTTTGTCAAAAGAAGCATAAACCAGTCTGTAAGTATTAACTTCAGGGATGCACCTCCATCATTAGGGGCGGTAGTCCAGCTTCTCAATTTCTGCTTCAGGTCATTAATAGACTCCTCTATGGTGTTCATCCTAGATACAAGCCCTTCCACTTTCACTAGGCCTCCATTCTCACCCTCCATAATCATTACACCATCCACCGCTGAAACCATACTCACATATAGACTATCGCTATTAGATAATCTACTAACGATAACCCAGCTACCCACCTTAGGAACCAGCACAAAACCACGTTCCCCTTCGGTGCCGGATAGGCGAACGTTGAGATACTCTGTATCATTCATATCCTTACAGGTCAGCGTTTCACCATCCACGGCTTTCACTGTGGCTAAGAAAGAACCCTCACTCTGTTTGAGAACTCGCTCAAACCCTTGCACTATTTGCTCTATCCTGTTATCCATCGCTTACCGTTTTACCTATTTCAACGCTGCGTTGCGCTCCACCCGTTCCAAAAGTGGTGACCACACTGCGTATTTCATACTTGCCCCCACGATCATACTTAGGATCATCAATCACTGCTACCATACCCGGATGTGCGGGTGGCTCAAGCAGTGTGGTCAGCTTGCCGGTGTATCCGCTGTACTTGTACTTCTTTAGCTCAGTTTCGGCCAACCGCTTTAGATCTTCTGTGCTTTTGGCTGTATAGAAGTACAGGGTGCGCTGCTC
The DNA here is from genome assembly GCA_964554585.1 of uncultured Rikenellaceae bacterium. Classification (GTDB taxonomy): domain Bacteria; phylum Bacteroidota; class Bacteroidia; order Bacteroidales; family Tenuifilaceae; genus Perlabentimonas. Next base: position 7,553 of record CAZKPD010000049.1, on the reverse strand, counting down.
CCCCTTGGGGTCGCCCACCTCGGCTTCAAGTTTGGTGTTGTCCTTATTAATCTGAATAGCCTTTACCTTCAGCTTCACATCCTCCTCGCGCTGGTACTTCAGCTCATCAGCCCTAGGTGTATTCACACCCAAGCTGTATTTCACCTCACCGCTCATTCGAACAAAGTCCAATCCGGCATACGCCCAAAATCCATCTAAATAGACGGTGAGGCCGTAGTGTTCCTTGATCTGCTGCAGTGCAGCGATCCCGTTAAGGTTTGCAGGGATAACATAGTCCACCATTTCAACATGAGGAATGTCCCCGGTAAGTACAATACCACCATATTGGGCCCCGGCAGAAGCTATAGTATAATTTAGCACATCCTTTAGTGTGGTATTGGCAAAGGTTTTTGTAGGCAAATCATTGCGAAGCAAATACTCAAACCCCTCGCACTCTATCTCCACCGGAGTGGTGTAGTTAACCCGATAGATAAAGCCTTCAAACTCCAGGCTCATACGTCCGTTATAACCCAACCAAACGGATATCCTATCCCCACGGTCAAACTGCTTGGCGGTTTGGGCACTTTCGGTTTTAGAGCCGTCCTTATATACCATGGCTGCCGATGCCGGTATGCGAATGGTGCACGCCGATCCCACCCGGTCGATGCTCTTATCGACGCTTAACGATTCCAACGCGTCAAAACTAATGCGCGTACCGTTGGGCTTGGTTACCTCTATATAACAGCTGTTCTTAACGTACATATCAATCAATAAATAGGCTAAACTCCTTGTCGCTTACCATCTCCAGCTCGTAGGGCTGGGTATTCTGAAAACCTCTGTTCTCAGGGAAATTGAGGCGGGTAATTACCACCTTTTCATCCTCATTGAGGGCTATGGCCGTTTTCACGTTCTGAATATTGAAAGCCTGCCTTTTCTCGCGCCATTCTATAAGCTGCTGCATTTCCCCTTCCGGGTAGTTATTCCCTTTGCCAACCAACACCCCCCTGATGCGGATCTCCCAATCGTCGTCGGCAATCTCCTCTTTTACCGTGCCATGCCTGTTCACTAGCCGTGTGGTGACAATATTGGCTTTTACCCCCATGCTCATCACCGTATTGGGCAGCAGGTACATCAGCGCATTGTTGTCCGCCGTGCTCAACCAAATCGGCATGAATACCCTACGCCCTTCGGGGGATAGGGCGTAGTAGGCAACACCCTTATTGCTCAATGTTTCCAGCTGCGGCGGATCGGGAAACTCAAACTCATCAGCCCGGAATGAGCCCTTGCGCACAACAGGCAACCCCTTCACTACCATTTCGGGGAAGGGAAGCCCTATAAACCCCCAGGTGGCACCAAATATCTTTTTAAGATCTATCTCATTCATCGTGCGGCTATTCTATTGGCGCTGTTAACAACTCTTAGCAAACCCTCAATAAGTTTATCCTCCATATCGGTGATGCCCTCATGTACGGTTTGCGGGTACATATTCAAGTATTCTATCAAGTTTCGCAGGTTAATGGTAATATTGGTGGGGCGTGAACCGCCACCGGTTAAGCCGGATACAGATGAAGCGGATGCTATCTCGGTATCAGAAAAGCCCATCATTCCCATAGAATCACCACCAAGCTGACCGCTTGCAGCTCTGTGAGACAGTTGACCTATGCGCTTATTAAGAGCAGCCACACGGTCATAATCTCTAAACAGTTTATCAACATTATAACTGGTTCCGCCTATATTAAGTTTGTGCCCGGCAAGAAGTCTGCGGGTTTGCTCTGCACCATACCCTGACCTTGACTGGGATGAAAGTAATCCCTGAAGTGCTGCCCAACTATCAGATGTTTCTATTTGAGCCTTTTCGGTGTATAACTCTTGAATCATTGATTCATAAGCTTGCGCTTCTGCCTTTTTCTGAATTGCGGCTGCAATCTTATTGTAGGCTGTTTCTAACTCATTAAGCGTAGCTTTTTCAAGATTCATCTTTCCGATCAGATCGGGATACATCTCTTTAAGCTGTTTAATCAGCTTATTTCGCTCTTCACTTTCGGGGTTGGTCCTCCTTAAGGCATCAAATATCCGATCAAGTCGCGCACGTTCATCATTGGCATAATCGTTGGCACGTTTGTTAAGCGTATCAAGATCACTGGTTGCCTCCCTGGTTCGCCTGCGCATCATTACTAATGCACCTACCACCAGTGTAATACCTACCAGTACCGCTGTAAACGGATTCTTAAGCAGGGTGGCATTTAGTAATTGAAAGGCTTTGGATGCCAACATTGTTCCAATAGACAACCCTTTGGCGGCTAATGCTGTTTGAAGCATGGCAAGCCTTATGGATATTAGAAGGGTTGCCGTAATGGCTAATACAGCACCATTCTCTTTTAGAAACTTAAAAAGGGTGAAAAGTCCGGTGAAAAATGCCCTAACCGGAATTAAAGCGCTCCACACCACCTTTGCAATGCGGTCGAAATTATCCGCCAACTTCAGCCCAAAATCCAAGACCCTATTCAGGTATGGCACCATCTTTTCGCCCAGCTCAGCCAACTTCTCCTTCAGGGTGCCCATCAGGGTGCTCAGCTTACCGGCACCGGTTTGGCCCATCTTATCCATCATGCCGTGAAAGCGGCCACCCTCCGATGTGGCGGCGCGGAACGCCTCCTCAACCATTTGCGAAGAGATAGCCCCTTTGGCCATCTCATCCTTAAGCACAGATATGGACTTGCCCGTTTTTTCGCTTATCACCGCTAGGGGGTTGAAGCCCTGGTTGATCATCTGCAGCAGGTCCTGCCCGGTAAGCCTGCCCGTGCTCGACATCTGCGCGAACGCCAAGGTAAGGCCGGACAGCTTGTTCCTGTCACCCATAGCCACATCGCCGAGCATGCCGAGCGTGGAGATCACTTTTTCTACATCATAGTTAAAGGACAGAAGCGTCTCCCCCGACTTCGTTAGGGCATCACCGTACGGAGTGCCTTTAGCCAGCTGCTGTATGTCGGCAATCATCCTGTTGCCCTTCTCCAGCGATCCGAGCATCACCTCGAATTTGGTGCGGGTCTGCTCCATGTCCATCCCCAGCTTAAGGATGGCCCGGCCGCCCATAATGGCTGCACCAAACGAGAGGTAACGCCCGGCAACCCGTCCAAGCGATTTTTCCAGCGATCCAGCCTTCTCTTTGGCGCGGTCCATCTGGTCATGCAGGCGTTTGGAGTTCTCTTCCATCTGCTTGAGCGAACCGGAAACCTTGTCCTGAAGTTTGTATATAAATTCTACTGCGTTGCTCACAGGTCAAAATTATTATTGTGCCTTGCCTCGTCCTTTCTCAGCCACACCAGCTGTGCTATGGTTTGCGCCCAGTGCTCATCGCTTAACGCCGACGTGTCCTTGTTGAGATAGTACTGGCAGGCGGTGTCGTAGAGGCCTATCCAGTTATTCTGGGCGCGGTCGAGCGCGTCGGCTAAAGCTTTTTTAGCGCAGTCTCGGCAATCTCAAACAGCTCGCCCACTTGCAGGGCAGCAGCCATAAACAGGCGGTCGTTGTTCAGAATCTCATCGTCGCCACCCAGCCAGCAGTTCTGTAGCCCTATCTCGCCCAGCTCTATCATTTTTTCCACCGACACCTCGGCAGAGCTGTCGGCTCCAAGCTTAAACTTCAGCTGCGACAGGGCGAACTTCATGGTGTTGCGGTCGAACCCCCGCACGTAGCCCGTTCGACCGTCTACGGTAATCTCATACACATCGCCGTACAGTTTCTTCCAGGCAGCAATCTGCTCCGGGGTTGCAATGTGCCCGCGGGCGGGCGTTCCCTCCACACCCACGGGCTCTCCTCTTAGGTTTTCTTTACTCATTTTTACTGCAAATTAGCGTTGAATCGCTGTTTCACAAACGCCGCGCTCACATTGGGCGTTACCCGTAAGCACACACAGGGTAGGGTAACCGTCATGTGCGTTGCACCCTGATCCATACCCTTTTCCCACTCCGTAAACTCAACACCCTCTATCACATCTGTTATAATAGCTGTAGTGCCTTTACGCACGTAGCTGTGCACAATGGAGAATGGAGGGATATTGGTAGGATCGCCACCGCTCAGTATAATGGCTTCCAGTTCGCTCTGCAGAACCGTAATTTCGCACTTGAATTCTCGGTTCCCTCTACCGTAGTCGTGAGGATCTATCCCCTCGCCATAGATAGGCTCTTTTACCTGTGTGGCTCCGTATTTGAACCCCTGAATACCGGTTACAAACCGACCACCCATGTAGCACTTATAATCTTCCCAGGCTGGTTGCATATCTCTTTAATTTATGTTGAAAATGGGTTAATAAATCCCAAAGACACCCGAATATTGCCGAGATACCCTTTGGGCGTAATGTCCAGCACCACCTCAAGCGGTGTTCCTGATAGAATGTTTTGATCAGGATCAATGTAGGCGCTGAAATCAGAGATCTCGTTGACCATATTTCCGTTGATCTGACGCTCAATCTTCTCTTGCAACGCACCGCATACGGCAGGCTCAATCCTCCCTTCTGAAGTAATGGGCACCTCGTCATCAATCTCCTCAATGTAGGTGTTGTAGGTGATCTTAAGCGCCTTGTCGATAATACGGTTACGGGATATGGTGTTCAGATCGTCGGTAGCCGATGTGGCTGTAGGGTCTCCGCTGTAAAAGTAACCGCTCTTACCCTGGAAGGTACGGTAAACGATATACCCCTTATCGTGTAGCGTGCTTAAATCGCCTTCGCGATACTCCACAACCACTCCGTCGGTTAGGTATCCAGTCAGGTTCCCTAGCGCCCCATCCTTCACCCGGCTGATTTTTCGCTGCACCGGGATGCCGGCCAACCGGCCAAGCAGCTGGCCTACTCCGGCAACATTATCGCTAGCCGGGGCTGCAAGCACAACGCTAACCCTATGGTTACTCATGGCTTTAAGGTCTTTCGCTGTGTCGGCATCTCCGGCAAAGCCAATTCCTGCCACCACCACGCTGAATGGCATTATGTTCTCCTGATAATTTCGTGCCACCACCTGAGCAGCTGCAATAGTATCCCATACATCGTCATTGAGACCGTCTGTAATGGTAGAGCCCTGGCTTTTGCCCGGGCACACACCCACTACGGCAATCTCGCCATTGGCCTTGGTGGCCAATATCTCCAGCAAACAGGGGTTGGCGCCTCCGCCGGTAACGTAGGTGCTCATCTTGTTTTCATTACCCACAATGATCCAAAGCTTGGCCCCATCGCCGGATTCCTTGTAAAAGTCGCGTATCTGCGTCCATGCAGCCGCATTGGCCCCGGCCACCGGAGGTGCGGTTACAGGCTCTTCATACTGCTTAATGCCGAGGTTTTCAGCATCCTTAAGGCTGTAGATGGCATAGGGCGTGTTCAGGGCTAGCGTAGAGCTCACCGCAGATCCGGTAAGAATCAAACCCATAATAGTGTCGTTGGTGAACGCCACTTGACCCAAGCCATCGCGCCTAATTTCAATACTTACGTTTGGTAACATTATTCAAAAGTCTTAATGGTTAAGCCCTGTTTTTTGGAGCTTTGTTGGGCATACTGCTCGTCAGTAAACCACACGTTGCCCACCTTATACACCTTTTTAATGCCTCGTTTCACCATCAATTCTTTGGCTACGGAAGCATCACTGTCGGTTTCCTTCACGGGTTGCGGCTTAGGTCTAACAGCCTTAACCTTTGTTTCAGTCGCAGCCTTTTCGGGCTCTTTCCCCGCATCGGCAGCCGGCGGATCCTTTTCTAACGCTTCGCCAGCGGGGGGCTCGTCCTTGGCTGCCTTATCGGTTTCAGGTTCGTCTTTTGCAGTCTCTTCTACCTCAATGGTATCTTCAACCTCGTCAACCTTGGTTTTCCCTTTATTCTTATTAGTCATTTCGCTTTACTTTTAGTTCAACATCAGATAACGGAGCAAACTCCTGCTTGCGTCGTTCTTGGTAAAGATTGCACTCAAAATCAATCCTAATTTTCACATATCTCCCGTCAAAGGAAACCTGATCTTCAGCCCGGTTAAGCGGACTCATGCTCTCAGTGGCAAATCCCTGCATGGCATGAAACAGCTCATCAATCAAATTCAGATCCTTCACGCTGTCATACTCCTGCTCACCACCCTCAAAGGTGTCGCCCAGGTGATCGTCATAGGCATGAATGCGGATTAACGTGTTGCCCATTTGCGGGTCTCCGCTGGAACCCCACTGCACCGGCAGAAACTCTATCAGCACAGCGGGGAAAGGTAGCGGGTAGCTGCTATCCTCGCGCTCCATCTGCCCCTTCTGCAGGTCAATGAACTGCAAAGAGGGCATGGAACTCTTCAACCTATTGGCCAAAGCCCGATATGTTTGAGCGCGTAACACTATGCTATGATATGTTAACTGAAGCCACAGTGGTTCCTAGTGTGCGGGCAGCGGCAAAGGATACCGCATTACGGCTCGTTTGAGCGGTAATGGTGATATCGTCCTCATAAGTGCCCCCTGCAGGTGTAATCGCAATCACATAGGTGTCGGTATCACCCTCAGTGTCCACAATACTGCCTCTTACGGGTGTGGTGGCCACGAGTCCGGTAAGGATCTCGCTCAGGTAAATGCGCTTAGTTTTAGCCGCAACCGCTGTGCTGGTTCCTATGGCCACACCTCCCTTGTTCACAGTCACGGTGAGTGCCGGAATGTTATCCGATCCGAACTCGATGAGGTAATCCTCCAGGTAGTCCACAAGGCTGTCGTCAATGCTGGCGGGATGCTGCACGGTAAGGGTTACTTTATGCTTATCACTTCCGCTTCCTACCGAACTTGTGATGTTGGTTCCTTGCATCAGCTTCAGCATAGCCACAGCAGCAGCATCTAGGTTTATACTTCCTCCATCCGCGCTGGGCATAGCGTAAACCAGTCCGCCATATCTCTCGGCATCCATCTGGAAATCGGCTTTAAAACGGTGCTGGAATCCGAACTCGTAAGCGCGCCCTGTGGGGTTCTCTGACTTATTCCTGTAAAACATCTCCATCAAACCTCCTGCACGGAACACTTGGTTTCGGCAAAACATAACCGCTGCGGGCACAATTTCGCCAACGTGCGCAGCACCCTGATCTGCTTTTTTCTCGTTCAGCACATCCCAGCCCAAACCTAACTTGTCGCCCAAACTTTTATGAATGGTGAATCCGTAGTAATTCACAATCCGAGGGTCAATGACTCCTGTGTTCTGCATGTTTTTAAGCTGTCCCTTCAAAATCTCATTATTATTAACCAACGCCCACCACATATCGGAAGGTAACACCAGGTTACGTCCATCGGGGAACTCGTGCCTGTCGGCCATTTTGGCCAGGGTTATAATATCCTCGAGGGTCATGGTGTGCAATCCGTTAACCACAGGACCGCTGGTAGGGATAATGAGTTTTTTGGAGCCCGCCGTGCTCGGTGCAAATGCGTAGGCTGCATCAGCAATCTCTTTCTTGATAATCGCATTGGCGCTCTTACGGGTGTAATGCTGAATCTTTTCAAAAGGCAAAGCGTGCAGATAAATATTTCTGATCTTGTAGTTCTGGCTATCGTACACATCTAGCGCCACGTCAAATACGGTTTCAGCAG
>CAZKPD010000048.1:14584-17249 GCA_964554585.1 uncultured Rikenellaceae bacterium | reverse complement strand
TGTGGATAGCATTGTTCCAACCTATGTAATTGAGGTTTTCTCGGGTGGAATTGGTTCGTTGCTTGTGGGTTTGCTGGTTATCATGGGACTTATCAGCGCCGGGTTCTCCACCATCGAAGGGCTTATCCAGTCGCTTAGTACCACCATTACCAGTGATATTATCCGTCCGCTATTTGGTAAGAATATTCGGGAAGAGAAATATGTCAATATAAATCGCCTGGTGATCGTTGTGCTGGCGGTGGTTTCATTTTTTATTGCCCGCGACCAAATCCTTAGCCCCAAGCTCAGCGTAGCCATCTTTGCCCAAAATGGAGTTTACTCTTACTTCTCCATCCTGTTTGTTCCCATTGTTTTTGGGATATTTGTTAAAGACGTGAAGCTATCCGCTCCCCTGTCGGGCTCGATTACAGCACTTATTGTCTATTTTACCATATACTACGGGTTGCCCGCACTGCTTAAGGCCGATTTGGCCAGCTTTGGATATGCCAATATCTATTTGAAGGATACGGTACAAAACCCGGCCATTGCCGCCGCCATGGCCATTGTGGCCTCATTAGTAGTGGCTCTTACGGTTCATTTTATTGGAAAAAAGAAGTTAAAATCAACGCAAGCATAAGATACGATGGAGGTTACCATGAAAACATTTAAAGAGATTTACCAAAGCAAGCTGATACCGCTGGAGAAAATGCCTGACCTACTCCGGAGCGATACCGACGTAATTGTGGCGCAGTGCGCCTCAGAACCGCAAGGCTGCATGTCGGTTTTTCATCTGGCTAAGGATAGGGTGACAGATGTAAAGGTTTTTTCGGTTCTTACCATGAAGCCCTACGATTTTTACATGAAGCACGAGATGAAAGGGCATTTTGAGCTGTGCAGCTGGTTTCATGCTCCCGGATCGCGCCAAGCGCTAAAAGAGAAAACCGGAACGGTAACCTACGTTCCCAATATGTTGCACCGGGCCGCATCAGACCGCATGAAGGTGCGTCGCCCTCACATGTTTGTGGGTACCTGCACCCCACCCGATGAGAAAGGGTTTGTATCGCTATCACTGGGCATAACCTACGAAAAGGACATTATAGAAGCGGCTGAGATTGTAGTGCTGGAGGTAAACGAGCTACTCCCTCGCACGCAGGGCGATACGCAGGTGCACGTATCGGATGTGGATTACTTTGTGGAGTACACCCAAATGCCACCAACCCTACCCGAGCCCCAACCCGATGAGGTGGCCATGGCCATTGGCAAAAACATTGCCAATCTGGTGGAAGACGGCTCTACCATCCAGCTGGGAATAGGCGAAATACCCAACGCCGCAGCGCTAATGCTTAAGGATAAGAAAGATTTGGGAGTGCACACCGAAATGCTGGTAGACAGCATGATGGAGCTCTACGAAATGGGCGTAATCACCAATAAAGCAAAAAGCATCCACAAGGGAAAGTTCATTTGCACCTTTGCCATGGGAAGTGAAAAGCTGTACAGGTGGCTCGACAATAACCCTGCAGTGGAGTTCTTGCGAGGTAGCTATGTGAACGACCCCTGCATGATGCGTAAAAACTCCAAGATGGTTTCGGTTAACACCTGTATAATGATTGATTTTACAGGGCAGGTGGCCAGCGAGAGCATTGGCATTGAGCAGTACTCGGGAACAGGCGGGCAGAGCGATACCGCTGTGGGTGCCTCCGAAGGGCTCGACGGAAAAGGGAAATCCATTATTGCTTGCCGCTCCACGGCAAAACGAGGGACCATCTCCACCATTGTACCCGTGCTTCCCGCAGGAACGGGCATAACGCTTCACCGCAGCAATACCGATTATGTGGTTACCGAGCATGGAAGCGTAAGGCTTACCGGCCTTACCGTGCGTGAGCGCACCACAGCACTCATCTCCATTGCCCATCCCGAATTTAGGGAGGAGCTAACCCGTCAGGCTCGGGAGATGGGATACATTTACTAACCTTGAGAAACGAGAAATGATACCAATAAAAATAGCAGGGACAGGCCTTTATGCACCGGGTGCGCCCATTGACAACCAAGAGCTGATGAAGCTAACGGGCATTGAGTTTGATGCCCAAAAGATATCCGAAAGGATTGGCATTGAGAAAAGGCATATCGCACGCCTTCGCGGATTGGATGAAACCACTGCCGATTTTGCCACCAAAGCCGTCCAAAATGCCATAGAGCAGACAGGGATTGATGCGCAAGATATTGGACTGTTTATAGTTGCCACCGACACGCCCGAGTATGTAACACCAGCCACAGCTATTCTGGTACAGGGACGCATTCAGGGTGGAGAGAAGTGGGCCATGTCGTTTGATGTGGCGGCATCATGCGCCAGCTTTACCATGGCTTTCGATGCGGCTGCACGCATCCTGAGTAGCAATCCCCTCATTAAGTATGCTGCCATAGCGGGAATTTACAATATGCCTGCATTTATCCGCCCCGACGACGTTTTTAGCACACCCATCTTTTCTGATGGTGCAGCCGCATTCATCCTTTCCAAGGATGAGGGTGGCAAATCGACCTACATTGGTAACCAAATGCTTACCGATGGGACTCAGCACGATTATATCGGCATTTATGCCGGTGGGTCGAGAATACCGTTAACGCAAGAGCTGTTAGACAGCAAGCAGTATGGACTGCTAAGCCTACAACCGCTACCGGGCGACCGCAA
>CAZKPD010000048.1:0-14574 GCA_964554585.1 uncultured Rikenellaceae bacterium | reverse complement strand
CATGATTGTTGAGAAGTTGCTTGGCAACTACGGTATGCAAGCCCATGAGGTTGACCATTACATTTTTACGCAGATCAACAAATCGGTGATTATAAAGGTGATGGAGGCCATCAACCAGCCGCTGGAGAAAGCCCATTTTGTGATGGATAGGTATGGATATACCGGTTCGGCCTGTGTGCCCATGGCCTTTCACCATGGAATTTTAGATTCTCGCATTAAGCGAGGGCAAAAGGTGCTTTTTGTGGCATCGGGAGCAGGGCTAGCTGTTGGGAGCAATCTTTTTGTTTACTAAAAATATAATGCTTAGCAACTTAGCCGTAGCATCACACCATAACACTTGTGATTATGACTAAAGTAGGAATAGTAGGTACAGGAATTTATCTCCCTGAACATAGAATGAGTGCCGCCGAAATCTCTGCAGCCACCAAAGGAGTGTGGAGCGAAGAGGCCATTATTGACAAGTTGGGAATAGTTGAAAAAACCATACCCGGCCCCGAAGACGGCACACAGGAGATGGGCGCACGCGCTGCCCTGGACTGCCTAAAAAACACCGGTGTCAATCCTTTGGAGATTGATGTAATCCTCTGCATTGGTGAGGAGTGGAAGGAGTATCCGCTCACCACATCGGGAATCTATATCCAGCACCGGATAGGTGCCGATAACGCTTGGGCTATTGATTTGCAGCAACGCTGCAATAGCACGGTAGCTGCCCTAAAAATTGCCAAGGACATGATTATTGCCGATCCGGAGATAAGTACAGTAATGGTTGTAGGTGGCTATCGTAATGGCGATTTTATCGACTATGAGGATAGCGCCGTATCATTTATGTATAATCTGTCGGCCGGTGCCGGTGCCATGATCCTTAAAAGGGACTACCCAAAAAACCATGTCCTGGGTACACATATGATTACCGACGGCTCATTGGCGCGCTCGGCAGGGGTGAAATATGGGGGTACCGCAAATCCCATAACTGCCGAAAACGCTGATGATGCCTACAAATCGTTGAAGGTGTTTGACGAGAAATATATGAAGGATCGGCTAAACGAGGTGTCCATGGATAACTGGTTTCATTGTATCGACAAAGCCTTTGAAAAATCAAACCTCTCCCGAAAAGATTTGGGTTTCTTGGCCTGCCTGCATTTTAAGCGTAGCATGTTTGAATTTATGCTCACCGAGCTTAACCTCACCTCGGAGCAAACCATTTACCTTGATAGATATGGGCATATGGGACAAATTGATGCCATTCTCATTCTCCATTTAGCCCAACAACAGGGAAAGCTAAAAGAAGGCACCTATATTTCCATGATTGCGGCAGGAATAGGCTATGCTTGGGGTGCCAATGTGATCCGTTGGGGATAGGTCTTGGTCAAGGCTATTTATGTCAACTGAATAACACTGATTATTAATTATTTATAATTATCTTTCAAGTATTAATAACCATCAGTCAACTCATTGTTTTTTTACTCAAAAACACCATTTGTTTTTTATTTTAATCAACTTTGTATTAACACTAACCAAAAAATTAAAGAACCATGAAAAAAGTACTTTTTATTCTGATTTCTGCTGCAATCCTTGTTTCTGGTTGCAAAAAAAGTGACGAAGAGGCTAAATACAACCCTGCTAATGACGGTTTGATTGGCACCTGGCTCTCTGCTGGCGACAATGTGGCTGTGCTGTTAAGCCTATATTTTGGTGTAGACTCTATTACTGCTGTATTCAACGAGAACAACACCTACAGCGTAGTGTCTTACGCCGAAGGTACTCCAACCAACTATTCGGGCACTTTTGTTCAAACCAAACCCGCATCGGGGACCATTTGGAACATTAAGCTGCTGCAAAGCGCACCTACTGCGGTTACCAGTGAAGGGATTTTTGAGATTACTGGCACTCATCCAGACTTTTTGTTAACCTATGAGGTAGTACAAACCGAACCAAATATTGGAGCTACTCCTCCCACTGCCGAAGCTGGATTTGGCAGTAGTAGTGGCGGTGCATTAGGCGACATGAACATCCAAAAGTTTGTGTACGTTACTAAGTAGTTACTTCAAATTTGTATGTCAGAGCGCTCAATGCGCTCTGACATTTTTTTTCTTTTCAACTAACCAAAAGAAGCATGAGAAAGACAAAGTATTTTTTCTTGGTTTTGCTTTTATCCGGGAGTACGCTTAGGGCACAGCTACCCACCAATCAGTACTTTACCAATGAGATTCCGGAAAAAGCTAACAAAGAATTTCAATTTTTGGGTTTCTTTATCAATCAGGCTGTTCTATCAAACATATACCCTGAGAATGATTTCTTAAAGGGGCAGATTGTGGGACGTTTATTTGGAGCAAATACCTCAAAAACCAGCAACGAGCATCGAAGCGCATACGTTGAGCAACGCCTAATCCCATTCTTCATTTACACACCAAACCTATTCAATGGCAAAGCCATTCTAAGGGCATCCTTTGAACTGGACTGGACTTGGGGTGACGTGGCCTACGGTGTAGGCGGCAACTTTGGGGGTGGATTTTCGGCAGACCAAGTGAATCTGCAAACCCAAAACCTGGAAATTGAATTGAACCCATGGAAAGGGTTCTATGTAAATTTGGGCTTACAGCGAATTTTTGATACCCCGTATAACCCATACAGAACCCTGTTTGACAAGATGACCTATACAGGCTATCGCCTTGCCTATTTTGGTACCGATGGTGTAGGTATATCTGCACGAAAAGACTGGGACTTTTCGAGGCTAAAGGCCGGATACTACAAGCTGTACGAGAACTATGTTCACCTAGATGATGATGTAACCCTGTTTGAGCTGACCGGCGAAAAGGATATCAGCAGAAACTGGAAAATGGGTGGATCGGCCTATTACATGCGTGATCGTGGCAATGGTGCAGGTGGTGTTTCTATTCTTGGGCAAGGGCTCAACAGCCTTTTGGCAAACCATAACGGAGTGTACCGCTTTAGCTATGGAAGCGCCAAGTACCATGCTGACATTATGTGGCTGGGTACTTTCTTTAGTCGAAATGCAGACCAATACAGTGACCCTTGGACCATTTCCGGGTTTGTTAATGTGAATTTGGGACAAACCGACACGCTAAGCACGATTATCCCTGACAGCCAATGGGAAAAAGCCACCAAAATAATGGGTGTGGGCAGCAACCTAAGAACGGCATATCGCTATGGTCAAACACCTGTCGACCAGGTAGTGCTCGACATAACCTATACCACAGGCGACTCCAATGGGCTGCAAGATGGGGTATACAACGGTGTAATTACCGGGAACCAATGGGGTGCACCCGGTGCAATCTTTGTAAGTTCGAGTTCATACCTGCTCATGCCCCATGGCAACGTGGTAAACCGCTTTACTCCTGCCATTGTGGATATATCCAACATGGGCTACGGGATGACGGCTGCAACGCTTAGCGCTTCACGAGGGATTATTCCTCACCGACTTAATGTTAAGGTGGGAACCGCGGCAGCACTTAGCAATGTGCAGCCTTTGGGAGGCGGATTCTTTATGGGAGCCGAGGTGAATGGTTATGTAGCCTACAACTTTGGCCCATACATGAGCCTTGAGCTGCATGGAGCTTACCTAATGCTTGGTGATTTTTACGAAAGCCAACAAAGCGCATATGGAAGTCCTGTAAACGGTGGAATCATCGGTCGCCCGGATAATCCGTGGACAGCGTTTTTGGTGTACAAATGGTTGATGTTTTAACGCTTAAAGATGAAAGGAGAGAGAAAAATGAAAAAAAGGATTCTTGGCTTACTTGCTTTGCTAGCGTTAGTGTCAGCCTGCTCAACCCCTTACAGCATGTATAAAAGGATTGATGCTTTTGAACAAATGGACTATAAATATGCTGTTAAAAAGGTACATCTCCCCAACAACGATGTAACCATTGCATATAACGATATGGGCTCGGGCGAGAAAACCGTAATCATGATTCATGGCCTTGGAAGCTATCTGCGTGCATGGGAAAAGAATATTGCAGCAATTAGCCAATCAGCTCGAGTGATTGCCATTGATCTTCCGGGATACGGGAAATCGAGTAAAGAGCCGCACAGCGGCATGATGTCGTACTACGCCGGGGTGGTAAATGAGCTGGTAACCGAGCTCAAGCTCGAAAATGTAATCTTAGCCGGACACTCCATGGGCGGACAAATATCCATAACAGCCTCATTGCTGTACCCCAATATGGTAAAAGGGCTGATTTTAGCAGCCCCCGCAGGTTTTGAAAAGTTTACCAAGGGCCAAAGGCAGTGGTTCCGCGATGTGATGACCCTTGATGGGGTTAGGTTAACAACCGCTGATGCCATTACCACAAACCTAACCACCAACTTTTACCGCATGCCTAAAGATGCTGATTTTATGATTACCGATCGATTGGCCATGAGAGATGCCGAAGATTTTATCCCTTACTGCTATGCAGTGGTGCAGTCGGTAAATGGTATGGTGGATGAGCCCGTACTCAACTATCTTAAGGATATTAAGGTTCCCACGCTAATAGTGTTCGGACAGAATGACAACCTGATTCCTAACCGATTTTTAAATCCCGGACCTACCTCAGACATTGCCCAGGTAGGACACACGCTAATCCCCAACAGTAAACTGGTGCTTATCCCTAAGGGAGGGCATTTTGTAATGTTTGAGAAGGCTGAAAAATTCAATAGCGAAGCGATCCAATTTATCAAAGCCATTGAATAAATAATTACTACACGCGCTAAAAGCGGGAGAAAAGTAGATCAACACCTTTTCTTCCGCTTTTTTTTGTAATTTATCGCCCGGTTAGACCACAAGAATATGCGCGAAAAACTCAACACTTTCACCCTATTTGCCGAAGCCCTTTACCCACACGAGCTGGAGTATCTGCTTTCCATTCAAAACTTTGATAAACCAGAGAATCTTAGAATACTTAAACAAATTCATCATAATACCACCTCAACCGATCAAAGGGCTTATGACACAAAAGAGGATAAGCGAACCTACTCCTACCTAAAAAACTGGATTACCTATAGCTTGGAAAAGATTGATGTGGACCTCTTTTTTCAGTGGCTTATTGCCACTGAAACTAAAGTGCTAACCGACCTGATTGCTCCCGAAGATGAAACTCAGCTGCTGGGTTTTATAAAAAAAATGGAGACGACGGACTATAACTTTATCCGTTTTTACGAGCTGGTGCAGTACTACCGCGACTACCTTTTGGTACGAAACCGAAAAAAAAATATTGAAACGGTTATCGAATTCCTCAACAGATGCAAGGAACATTACCATAAGCTAAAGAATATCAACCTAAAGTTGGATGAGCTTACCGCTCAGATTGTGCAAGAGAAAGTTTTTAATCCCATTGAGAGCAAAGCCTTTGAGGAGTACTTGAAGAAAATATATTTTGACGAAACCTTTGACGGTTACACGCGCTACCGCGCTGTGGTTAGGCTCACCATTTTTTACTACAACAATCGGCAGTTCGACGAGCAGCATCAGGTTTATCTGCACTTGGATGAGCTGTTAAAAACTCCACTTTTCTACTCAAAACGAATACTGGCCAACTACTACGCCAACCGCGCCATGATGCACCAAAAGCGTAACCAGCTGCAACAAGCCGAACGCTTTGCATACCTATCCATTCAGAACAGGAACAGCGATTACCTATTCTATCTGATTAACCTCTGCGGAGTACTGCTAAAGGAGGGCAAAAATGCCGAAGCGCTTAACCTGATGCGCCAATCCATTCCCGAGCTAAAGAATACCAACAATAACTACTACAAAATTGGATTTGCGTCATACTACATCCGCACCTTAATTTACAACGGAATAGAACAGAAGGCAGTGGATTATGCCACTCAATACTTTGACGCTTATAAAAAAGAGATTTTCGAATACCGTTGGCACCTCTTTATGCGCGAGTATATCCATGCGCTTGTTGTAGCCGAAAAATATGCCAAAGTGCTAGCGCTTTGTAAGCGCTACAAGCTGATTGCTAAAGAAAAACTCCGAATGGAGCGGATTGACTACCTCCCCATTATTCAGGCATACTACTACCTTGCCGAATATATGGAAAACATGATCACACAAGAGAAATTGGTTCAATCCATTACTAAAACCGTTCATCATGCCATGAGCGGAAAATACCAGTCGCAACGCATAAATGAGCTGCTGGATGAGCTTGAGCCGCTAATTCCCGATGCTATCAAAGTGATAAGAGCTGAGCTGAGTATCAATTAAATGCTGCTTATACTGTGAACACCTTAAACCTAAAATATGACCATGCGAACCTTTATAGTTGATGCATTTACGCAAACCCCCTATTCAGGAAATCCTGCAGGTGTATGCATTTTAGACAGGCCGTTAACCACTGAGCATATGGCCAAAATTGCACGAGAGATCAATCACTCCGAAACCGCTTTTGTGCTAAAACAAAAAGATCAATTCCTTTTAAGGTGGTTTACCCCCACCACCGAGGTAAACCTGTGCGGACATGCTACCCTCTCTACGGCCCATATACTGTATGAGACCGGAATAGTAAAAAAGGACAAACAGATTGAGTTTAGCACCAAAAGCGGGATATTAAAGGCATGCCAAAAGGAGAGCAAAATTGAGTTGGATTTTCCACAGCTCTTTGTGGAACAGTGTTCCGGCAATGATCTGGTAGAACAGGCATTCGGCATTTCTCCCCTATTTGTGGGAAGGGATGAGGAGCATTACCTAATAGAGATAGAAAGCGTTGAACAGCTCAAAAGGATTCAACCCGACTTTCAGCTGCTGCTCAATGCCGATAGGAAAAACTTTATGATTACTGCTCGGGCTTATGATGGGTATGATTTTCACTCCCGCTTTTTTGCTCCGGCCATTGGCATTGATGAGGATCCGGTTACCGGGTCGGCACACTGCTACCTAGCGCCCTACTGGGCGCAAAGGCTGAATAAAGGAAAGATGTTGGCCTTTCAGGCATCGGAGCGAACGGGTGTGGTTGAATGTGAGCTCATGCAAGAGCAACGTATTTTACTGAGGGGAAACGCCATTACAATGAACGAATTTAGATATGCATGGAAAGAGTAAAATACTGAGGAAAACTTTGATGCAATTGTTTTTTTTTTTAAACTTGTAAAATCTTCCATAAAATGGACCCTATAAGACTCGAATTATGAAAAAGTTCGCCTCCCTTTTCACACTACTTATTGCGGGTTTCTTATCGCTCAACGCCCAAGAGTATGTGCCATTTCCCACCCAAAATGTAAACTGGAACATTTTTTACAATGGGACTTGTGAGGAAGCCCCACCGGAAAAAGTGCTTATCCGTTATACCCTTCGGGGAGATACCATCCTAAACGGGCACACCTACACCCTGCTTTGCAGGGAGCGGGGCGATACCCTTAACCCCACGGTTACTCCCATTGGAGGGCTGCGTGAGGAGAATAAGAGAATTTATTTTATTGGTTACCCCGACAATATTTACAACAACAAGTTTTATGAGGAGTATGAATATCTCCTGTATGACTTTAATGTGGAAATTGGCGATACTATATACCATGACCAAGGGGATGGGTTCAAATCCATAGTTCTGGATATTGACTCCATTCTTATTGGCGACTCCTACCGTAAAAGGTATATGGTTGATAACCACCATGCCTACCATCAATTTGATGAGATTGTGGAGGGCATTGGAAGCGTAATAAGCGGGCTATTGGGACATATAACCGATATCCCCACTTGTGGTACCCACTACTGGGAGCATATCTGCTTTAGGGAAAACGGAGTTGTGCAATACCTTAACCCCAACTTTGATGAGTGCTTTCCATCTTACTTGCTAAACGCCGTGGAGGATTTGGTTTTACACCAAGATATTGAAATAACTCCCAACCCCTTTAGCCATGAACTGCGCATTACCAATCGTACCCACAAAACCCAACTCACCTTTTACCTGCTGGATATGCAAGGAAAAATGATTATGAAAAAATCGGTTCATGCTCAAGATGAGACCCTTTATATAAATGCCAATCCGGGTATTTATATTGTTCAGCTGGTAGATGAATCGGGTAACGTGCTGGTTTCAAAAAAGCTGATTAAGCGATAGCCATACCCCATCCAATAAAAAATGGGACTCTCTATGCAGGGAGTCCCATTTTTTGCAATCTATACCGGGGTTTATCTCTTAACCACTCTACATACAGAGGTTTCGCCATTGAACCCGTGTAGGGTTATCACATAAACACCCTGTACCAAATAATCGGTGGCAATGGCTGATTCACCCTTTAGGGTGATTTGGGCAACCCTTTGCCCTACCATATTGGTAATTACAATCCTATCAATCAGATGAGCATTAGATATGGACATTTGCGAACCGAATGGGTTGGGATAAACGGTTACATTTTCCGCAAAATTAGGGGTAACATCCGTGGTAGATACAAGAATAATCTCACCGATATAAATAACACCATCTACTACATCACTCTCGTCCACAACCACCTCTTGGGTGTATGGCTCATAACCCTCCATATCAATGGTAAGCGTGTAGGTTCCCTCAAAGGTTCCCTTAAAGCTGAAAAGGCCATCAGCATCGGTTACCGATTTTCTATCGCCAAGGAATACCTCAACATCCTTGAGCACTCCCTGGGCATCCCACACCTCGCCAATTACATTGAAAGCCTTGGTACGATTTCGGTAAAGATTGGTAAAGGGCATAAAGTTCAAATCACCGCTGGTAAGCAAATCCATCATCCCATCCCCATCAATATCGGCAAAATCCAAGGTAACATATAACCCTTCGGATATGTTTAGGTCTTGTTCTATTCTGGTAAAAAATCCGTTACCATCATTAATATATACAATTGCCTCAGCTACCATACCCGGAATCATACCCGAAGTAAATACATCTAGAAATCCATCCCCGTTAATATCAACAAAAACGGCATCGCCATTTGAGGTAGGGACAAACGCTTGGGATACCTCTTCGCCAAGGGTAAAAATCCCATTGCCATCATTATGGTAGATGTATGTTACATCGGTATAGTTTGCCAAATTAGTACCTACAATTAACAAATCAACGTTTCCATCTCCATTCACATCGGCAAAATCCATAGCACCAAATACTACAGCAGCAACATCAGTTTCTAAACCCGTAAAATTGCCCTGACCATCGTTTATAAAAATCCCTGAAACGGGTCCACCATCACTATCCATGCCATTAACAATCACATCCAAATAACCATCGCCATTCAGGTCAATCATAGCTACATTCCCATAAAGTGAGGGGAAAGGGATATCATTTACCACTGAAAAATTGTTATTCCCATTATTTTTATAGAGTTCAACAAAAACATCCTCACTATAATCCATGCCGGAAATCAGGATCTCCTTAAGCCCATCCCCATCAATATCGCCAATGGCAATTGAGGGATATAAAAGGCCCTGAAAAGGGGTGTTTAACAGCTCTGTAAAATTGCCAGCCCCATCATTGAGATAAAGTTTGGCTATTAAATCAAAGTCCTCGTCACTTCCTACAATAAACAGGTTCAGAGAGTCATCGTTATTCACATCGGCAAAAGCCGCACTCCCCAAAAACACACCGGTAAACGAATTTGAGGGGTCCTCTGTAAAATTACCGGAACCATCATTAATATAGAGCTTGGCAATACAATCTGTGTCTCCCGTAATAAAAATATCGGGATACCCATCATTGTTCACATCACCAAAAATAGCCGCTCCGTCAGAAACATCCGCTAATGGAACATTTACAAGCTCGAAATTTATAACTTGCCCCTGTAGAAATATAGGAAAGAGGAACAGGGAAAAAATCAGAATAATTTTGAATTTAAAGTGCGTATTTTACATTGCATTTTTTGTTAAAACCCTTCTCATAGTGGGATATTATTAGTTTTTAAATTTTAAAAAATAGTTTATTGAGTCGGCTCAAATGTATGGCAATTATCAACAATCTCAAATATTAAAAGTTCTAATTAACATTAAACCTCTAAGCAAAACGATTAAATTTACCGTAAACATATTTTGCCATGCCAGCTCATAATTCTATTGATATTGACAGCCTTTTTCTGCTCCAGAAAAAAGACCATGGGGCAATCCGAATGCTTAGTATTAAGCAGCGCAAAGCGCTTTTAAGGCAACTGCTGCACGAAGTGCAAAATCGGCGTGCTGCCATTGAAGAGGCTTTGCATAAGGATTTACGAAAAGATCC
Organism: uncultured Rikenellaceae bacterium; assembly: GCA_964554585.1. GTDB lineage: Bacteria > Bacteroidota > Bacteroidia > Bacteroidales > Tenuifilaceae > Perlabentimonas. The sequence continues at coordinate 4,396 of CAZKPD010000048.1, read as the reverse complement.
TTTGGAAACGGACTATACGGAGATTTACCCGCTTATAGCCGAGCTAAAACTTTTTATCAAAAACCTACACAAATGGGCAAAGCCCAAGCGGGTAAAAAACAACCTTATATTTTTTGGCAATAAGCCTTACATCATCTCCGAGCCCAAAGGGAAGTGCCTAATTATCTCTCCATGGAATTACCCCTTTCTGCTCCCGCTAATGCACCTTACGGCTGCCGTGGCTGCGGGCAATACTGTGATAGTTAAACCCTCCGAATTTGCTCCCCACACAGCGGCTATTGTGAAAGAGATTATTGGAAAAGTTTTTCCACCACACCATGTGGCAGTGCTTGAGGGGGGAGTGGAAGAAACCACACAGCTGCTTACCCGCAAGTTTGACCATATCCATTTTACCGGTTCGCCACAGGTGGGAAAAATTATAATGAAAGCCGCTGCAAAGCAGCTGAGCGGATTAACGCTGGAGCTGGGCGGTAAATCGCCTGCCATTGTGGACAAGGATGCGGATATTAACGATGCAGTGAGTAAACTGCTTTGGGGCAAAATGGTGAACCTTGGGCAAACCTGCATTGCTCCTGACTATCTTCTAATTCATAAGAGCATTGAAGAGAAGTTTATTAAAACCTTTATCGAACATACACATAAAGCATTTGGAGAGGATAGCTCTCAATCACCCAATTTGGCCCGAATGGTAAACCAACGCCATTTTGATCGTGTGAAGAATCTAATTGAGGATGCACGCACCAAAGGTGCAGAGGTACTTATGGGTGGAAATTACATAGATCAAGAGCGATTCATTGCCCCTACCCTGCTGCGTAATATACCCGCCCATGCGCTCATTCTGCATGAGGAGATTTTTGGTCCTGTATTTCCAATTATCACTTTTGCGGATTACGCTGAAGCCAAAGAGCTGATAAATACCGGAGAGAAACCGCTCAGCATGTATGTATTCTCCAAAAACACCCAAGCGCTGAACTACTTTGAGCAGCACACCTCATCGGGTGCCATTGTGATGAACGAGGTGCTAGTGCACATGATGCACCCCAACCTGCCCTTTGGGGGCATCAACCACTCGGGCATGGGAAAATCCACCGGAGTTTACGGCTTTCGAGAGTTCTCGCACCAAAAGCCCGTGCTACGCATGAGGCTGCCCATAACTCCCTCTAAGCTATTGGGTTTCCCATACTCAACCAGAACCCAAAAGATTGTAAATCTGCTGATAAAAAGATTTTAACCCAATGGATAAATTCAAAATAAATTGTAGGAAGGCCCTTTCTACAGTTTCTCTCCAAAATTGTTAGTTTGCTTTGTAGGGTCTATTGGCACCATTTCATGGTACAAGTTCAATGATAAATTAAGCTAAAAGCATTGGAACACACATTTATCGCACACATTACTGACTATATCCTATATAAAAATCGGGATTTTCGCTTAATTTTACCACTTCGATTCACACAAGTGGAGAAATATTTGAATTAACCAACATATAATCAATACCTCTTATGACTGTTAGTATCTTATTGCTGCTTTTGGGTTTCGTGGTACTAATGAAAGGTGCCGATTGGCTGGTGGATGGAGCTTCGGCATTGGCCCGAAAGCACAAAATACCCGATTTAGCCATTGGGCTTACCGTGGTGGCTTTTGGCACATCAATGCCCGAATTTGTTGTGAACACCTTTGCCGCCTATCAGTCGCATTCTGATATTGCATTTGGGAATGTGATTGGGAGTAGTATTTTCAACCTTTTTGCAATCTTAGGCATTACAGGGCTAATAGCACCCCTAGTAGTCCAATCAAGCACCGTATGGAAAGAGATTCCCATCTCCTTTTTGGCTATCCTGTTGCTCTTCTTTCTTTCCAACGATTTTTTCTTTGAAAACTCCATCCTCTCCCGATTCGACGGAGCAATTCTACTGCTTTTCTTTGTGCTGTTCCTATACTACGTATTCCGTCAGCTCAAAGCAGATAAAATGCAGTTTGAAGTAGCCCACAAACACTATTCGAACCTTAAAATATGGGGGTTCATCATTGTGGGAATTACTTCTCTGGTTGTAGGAGGACGGGTTGTTGTTACCCAAGCGGTTTCCATAGCACAGGTTTTAGGCATTAGCGAAAAAGTGATAGGTTTAACCATTGTTGCCATTGGTACATCGCTTCCGGAGCTGGCCACCTCGGTAGTTGCTGCCATTAAAAAGAATAACGATATTGCGGTAGGCAATATCATTGGTTCCAATGTGTTCAACATCTTTTTTATCCTTGGGGTAAGCTCTCTAATTAGGCCTCTTCCGTTCAGCATCCCCTTTAACAGGGATATCTACCTATTGGCCATTGGAACTATTCTGCTATTCCTTTTTATGTTTACCGGCAAAAGGAAAAAACTTGACAGATGGGAAGCTGCAATACTATTTACAATCTATGTGGTATACACGGTTTACCTGATTATAAATGGATAATGAAATGTATAATTCTCCTAACTCCTATTTGCAAAAAGAAAATAGACCTACAACCAACAGGAAGTTGTCAATATCTTAACACTGCTATCCATGAAGCTACTTGTCATAGAAGATAACCTTTCTCTCCTGGAAGCCATCGCCACGGCGCTGGAGGCTGAGCATTTTGTTTGCGAAACAGCCAAGAACTTTACCGAGGCTATGGATAAAGTGGTGATGTACGAATATGATGTGGTGGTGGTGGACATAAACCTGCCCGGAGGGTCTGGGCTATCCGTAATTAGAGAGCTAAAGAAGCATAGCAAGCAAACGGGGGTAATCATCGTTTCGGCACGCGACTCGTTGGACAATAAGGTGGAAGGCCTAGACCTTGGTGCCGATGATTACATTACCAAACCCTTTGACATGGCCGAGCTGATAGCCCGAGTAAAAGCGCTGATGCGCCGTAGAAGCTTTGCGGGAAGCAACCTGTTGACCATGGGAGAAATCAGCATTAAAACCGACAGCAGAGAGGTGTTTGTGAACGATGTAAAAATTGAGCTGACCAAAAGTGAGTATGACATTCTGCTTTTCTTCTTTTCAAATCCCAACAGGGTGCTGACCAAGGAGGGCATTGCCGAGCATATCTGGGGGGATAACATGGATCTGGTTGACTCGTTCGACTTCATCTATTCACACATAAAGAACCTAAGGAAAAAGGTGATGGCACAGGGCTCCTCAGACCCCATAAAAGCCATCTACGGAATTGGGTACAAACTTGATCTGGCATAGCCATGAAGCTGCTCAAACGCACCTACCTTAACGCTGCCCTCTGGTTAATTCCCGTTTTTTTAATCGGCAGCATTTTTAGTTTCTATATGATAAAATATATTATCTACGAAGAAACCGATGAGCACCTAACCTATGAAATGGAACGGCTGGTAGCCTACCATGCCGTTGTTAACGACCTGCCCCAGTACCATAGGGTGGATGATATTATTCAGGGCCTAAGGCTGGAACAGCCCTTTTTTAAAGACACCCTAATTCTTGAGCCCCGTGATAATGAAATGATCCCTCACAGAGAATTGCATTTTTCGATTAACCATAACGGACAGGACTACACCTTGGTGCTACGGCAGCTACTCCCCGGCAATGACGATATTATTGAGGGTACCCTGCTTATGGTTTCGGGTCTGCTGGTATTCATCTCACTGGTTATGGTTTCAATGCTCACGTTTTTATCCGGAAAGGTTTGGTCGCCTTTTTACAGAACCCTAAGAACCCTATCTCGGTATAGGATAACCGACCCTGTACCCACCTTTAAAACCTCAAAAATTGATGAGTTTAACACGCTAAACAGCACCATTGAGGAGCTGCTAAACAAGATAACCGACGACTATAAACGCACCAAGGAATTTAATGAGAATGCATCGCACGAGCTGCAAACCCATTTGGCGGTGATTAGGCTGAATGCCGAAAAGCTGCTCAGAACGGATCATACCGCAAACCAATCGGAATACATACAGCATATCATTCAAGCCTCAGCCAAGCTGGCAAGCACCCAAAAATCGTTGCTACTGCTTAGCAAAATTGGCAACCTGGAGTACAAAAAGAACATTGCGGTAAACCTTTCGGAGATAGTAGCCGACGCTCTACCCATCTTTAACGAAGCCATGGAACTCCGAAACATCTCCGTTACCCATCAGCTGAATGACTGCTTTTTGCATATGGACAAAGGGCTGGCCGAGATACTGGTCAACAACTTGCTAAAAAATGCGGTAAAGCACAACACGCAGGACGGGCATATTGCCATAGCGCTGGACCAAAAGATGTTGAGAATTGAAAATTCCGGACTTCAGCTGCACGAGGAAACGGCCAACCTATTTGAGCGATTTACCACCGGATCGCTAGGCAATATTGGGCTGGGACTGGCCATTGTTAAGCAGATTTGTGAGATATACAAATTCAAA
>CAZKPD010000047.1:0-17314 GCA_964554585.1 uncultured Rikenellaceae bacterium | reverse complement strand
GGTTGGTCTCTTCCAGCTCCTCATTCATGGCCATATACTCTTCATTCTGCTCTTTGAGCAGCAAATCCTTTTCTATTAGAGCCAACTCGTCCTTTTTCCTGCTAGTAATATCCTCTTTAACGGCAATAAAATTTATGATCTCACCCTCATTTCCAAGTATGGGAGCAATAAGACTTGCCTCCCAGTATAATTCACCGTTCTTACGCTTATTCAGCATTTCGCCTCTCCACTCTTCCCCTGCCATTATGGTTTCCCAAAGATTTCGGTATAGTTCTTCTTTCTCCTCGCCTGAGTTCAAAAACTCCAGCGTTTTCCCTTTAACCTCATCCAAATTGTAACCCGAAATTTCGACAAACTTGGGATTTACAAACTCTATCTTACCCTCTGCATCTGTAATTACCATAGCTGCAGAGCTGTACCTAATACCCTGGCTTAATGTAACCACTTCGGCCATTGCCTTTTTCTCCTCGGTCACATCGTGAATTATGGAGTGAACCAACGATTTCCCTTTTCGTTTTATCACACACGTATAGGCTTCCACGTCCCTTATACCTCTATGCTTGGTTCGATGCTTAAAGCTAAATACGATATTGCCCTCATAGGATGTTTGGGCCAGCCGCTCTTGAACCTCGACCAATGTCAGCGTGTTTATGTCGTCGATATGCATTTTGAGCATCTCCTCCCTACTCCATCCGTAGAACTCAACCGCCTTACGGTTCACATCCACCAGGTTCATGGTTTCGGCATCGGTAATTAGCATAACGGAACTGTTATCGTAAAACAGCGTGCTAAAGAGCTCATCACTCTCCATAAGCTCTTTCTGCGTCAGAATGGTTTGGGTTACATCAACCACTGTTGAAGCCACGGTTCCCTGCGATATAATGGGAATAACAGACGTGTTTACATATTTCCTTTTACCGTTTTTGGCCTTCACAAATAACCTGTCCCACTGCTTCAACTCTCCCTCTTGATTATGAACAAGAGATTTAAATTTCTCGTAGCTAAGCCCTTCGTTCTTTTCCTCTAAAAGCACTTTGCTCACAAAGTCTTTGGTGCTTTGAAGTTCGTCGATGCTCCACCCGAATATCTTCTCAAAAAACTTATTAACATACGTAATCCGGCCATCATCTATCTTACTAAGCACAATGCCCACTGGCAGATTGTCCAATACGGTATAAATGAATTCCGCCTGCTCATCAGCCTCTTTTTGCATCCGGACTCTTTGGGTTACATCGGTCAACACAACGGCAAACTGCCCGGGTTGAGGGCGAAATGCCAGCACATCAAAGTGCTTATCCAGTTCCATAACATATTCCTGAAATCGAATGGGCTCTCCTCCTACAGCTACCTTGCCGTATCTTTCTATCCAGAAGTTCTCTATATTGGGTAATACTTCAATTATGGAATGACCAATAATTGCTTCCCTGCTGAGCCCGGTACTCTCCTCGAATGCCTTGTTGACATCTAAGAATATGTAATCGATTGGATGCCCATTATCATCCAACACAATGCTGTGGAGGGCGAAGCCCTGGGTCATATTGTCAAACAGCATCCTATAGCGCTTTTCACTTTCGGACAGCTCATGAACAATACTAATCTCATGGGTTTGATTGTGTAGTACGATTACCGCACCATCAAAACTCCCTTTCTCGCTATGGATAGGCGACGCATTTACAGTAACATAATGTACCTCTTTTCCTTGCTCAAAGGTAATGCCCTTGGAATCATCAACATGCTCTGCCAAAACCTTAGCGACTATCTCTTTAAACTGATTGTTCCCTTTGCAAATTTGGTCGACCTTTAAACCGATTGCATCCTGTTCAGAGATACCAAACAGCTGCTCTGCCACCGCATTCATGGTGGTGATAATACCCACCTTATCGGTAGTTATCACCCCATCGACCATACTGTGAAGCACAGCAAAAAACTCTTTGAAATGCTTGCTCTGACGACGTTCCATTTTCAGCCAATGGGAAAAATCAGCTTCTTGCAAAAAATAATAGTAGGCAAACAAGCCTAAGGTAACCAAAACGAACAGCAGAAATGCACTAAGCACAATAGTAAGAATACTGAAAGACAAATACCTATTCACCTCCTTAGCATCCACCAGCTTTAAAAAAAACCATTGGGTGCCCGATACAGGGGTAATATGCACAAGCTGACGGCTTGTGGGCAGGGAAACAGCGTAATTAATTTTGCCTTTATGGTAGCAGGAAATCACTTGCTCTTTAACCTCTTCGGCTAGGGGATGCTCCCCCAAAACATCGAGAAATACTGATTGGTTACCCTCCATTCTGAAGAGGTAAGTTTGAGCAGTTCTTAAAGGGGTGATATTCCCTCCCATAATGGGATATAGGTTCTTATATATGTCAGCTCTGAAAATGAGTACCGCAATGGTTTCTCCGTTTGGTTGTCTAATGGGTGCTACATAGTCAATGTGTGTTGTGTTGTGCGTTTCGCACCGATAAAAATCAGTAAAAAGTACACCCCCTTGCTCAATGGCCTTTAGGGCTAGAGCATAAACAGTTTTGTCGAGAGTTCCAAACGTATCGTCCGCATTACAAATCACTTCACCTGAAGGTTTGATAATAATAATGCTTGAATACTGCTTACTGCTATTTACCAAATTAAAGTTCTGAACTATCCTATGCTGTAATTCCTTATCGCTTCCATGGGTTATACATTTTGAAATAGCTGCAGAAAGGAATGGGCTGTCGGCAAACACTTCTACATCATCCATCCTATACCGATGCCACTCTGCAAGCCTGTTACTTAGGATTACAGACAAATCGTGCATCTCTGCCGAAAGTGTTGAATATGCTACTTTTTTATGGTATCCATAAAAAAGGATAGATCCTATCACAATGGTTATAAGGAAAACCAGCCAAATGCATAGAACCCTATACCTATAGCGCGCTTTATTGGAATGTTTAAATTTACAAGCCATACAGATAAGAATATAAAGGATATTCAACCCCTAATATAGCGGTAAATATTTCTTAATCTACACCTTGGAATCATTTTTTATCAATACCCCATAAAACTACACCAATAAAACAATATTGAAAACTAAAAAAAATAAAAAGTAAGAGGATGAATGCCAAAAACAAAAAAGCGTATCCCGATGAATTTGGGAATACGCTTAAGCTGAATATTACTGGGGAATGGTTACTTCTCTTTCTTTAACAATAAAACCACTGCATAAGCCGATATCCCTTCCTCTCTACCCACAAATCCCATTTTTTCGGCGGTTGTGGCTTTAACCGAAACGGTCCCTTTTGAAAGATTAAGTATCCCCTCTAAGGTTTCCTGCATTGTAGTTATTACATCTTTGAGTTTGGGTTGCTGCAAACAAACTGTGCTATCAATATTCCCTATACTGTACCCTTTTTCCTCTATCAAGGCATGTGTTTTACGGAGAAGCACTTTGCTGTCTACCCCTTTCAGTGAGGGATCGGTATCGGGAAAATGGTAACCGATATCGCGCAGAGCCAAGGCGCCCAGCATGGCATCACAAATGGCATGAATTAGCACATCGCCATCGGAGTGGCCTACAGAACCTTTGGAGTGAGGGATTTGAATCCCTCCCACAAAAAGCGCATACCCTTGCGCAAGGGCATGCACATCGTATCCTATGCCAATCCTAACGCTCATCTATCGTCTTTTTGAACGGGCCGTTTTTGCGTCTTCAAATTCAAATCCTAAAGTAAACCTAACCGTGTTGGCCAAAGGGTTGTGCTGCCCGGCACGGGGTACTAGGTACGCAAAGTCGAGCTTAAAAATGTTGTACTTTACCCCGGCGCCAAGGGTAAAATACTTTCTATTGCCCTTATTCATGTGCTCATCAAAGTATCCGGCGCGAATGAAAAACTGACCTAAATAGGAATACTCAACCCCACCGGCATAGCTAATTTCACGAATCTCCTCTCTAAACCCTCCGGGTGCATCATAAAAGGATTGCAACATTCCGGTAATCACTGATACATCGGAATCCATACCCGACGTGATTAGGGTTGGGTCATCAAAGTCGTCATACCTCGGAGGGGTGGGTACCAGCAACTTATTAAAATCCAGCATGAACGATACAGAGTTATAATCATCCATACTCATGGTAAAACGACCGCCCAACCTAAGGGTGGTTGGAATAAAATCTTTGGTGGCATCGTCGTTGTACGAAAGCTTAGTGCCAATATTTGAGATGTTTAGCCCAAAAGCCAACTCTCCGGGTTTTCTGTCCACCTCAATTGGTCTTTTGTAGTATGAGCCTATATTGGCTGCATAGGACTGTCCTGCCTTGGCTGCCGATTGCCCTTGATGGGCAAACCCTCCGGTAAGGTCGGAGTGGATAAACTTAAACCCTACACTACCTCCAATGTTATCAGAGAACTTTCGCGAATAGGACATGTCAAATGCAAATTCATTGGCATTATGGCTGCTGATGGGCTGACCGGTGGAGCTGGTAAAATCGATTTGTCCCAGCGCAAAGTAAAGCAATGATGCACTTAGTACCTGTTGCTCATCAAACTTATAGTATCCGGCCAAATAGCTAAGGTTAATATCAACTCCTAGGTTACGAAGCCATGGTGTGTAGGATAGCGAGAATCCCCAAGGGTGTTCGGCAAAGGGGTATTTTGCCGCATTCCAATGCTGGCTGTTGATATCGGGAGTTGATGCTGCACCCACATCGCCCATGGCACCCGCTCTGGAGTCGGGAGCTATCATAAGAAACGGAACAGCTACTCTTAGGGCATTGGTTCCTCCGGCCAATTCACCAATATCAATCTGCGAGAATGAGTAAAAAGGGGTTAGCAATAGCAGTAACAGTACACCAAAATGAAATTTCTTAACCATCTTTTAATTTTTTTTGCAAAAATAACTCGAATACTAATAACAACACAGAAACTTAAACCTTATTGTAGAAGGTTTATCTTTTTTCCTTACCCTTAAAACCTAAGGATTGCCTAAAATGTTGTGTGGGATTGATGAAAAATTGATGTTACCAAACAGGGGTGAGTAAAATGACTCCCTTTCACATTGCCTTTCACATTGCCTTACCACTCCGCCTTACCACTCCGCCTAAGCCATATGGGCAAGAACTATCCTTTTAAAGACATCCATATCAATGCATTCTGCATCCACAGCTATTTTGGCCTGCTCGTAGCACTCCGTTCTATTCTCAAGCAGCTCCTCTATATACTGTTTCATCTCTTGAGGATTCTTCCCTTTAAGCAGTGGTCGTTGGTGTTCCGAAATCGAAAGTCGCAACAATAACTCCTGTGGGCTAACCCTTAGGTAAATAGTAAGCCCCATGCCATTCATCTGCTCAATCCCATTATAAAAACAGGGTGTTCCTCCACCAGTGGCTATTACAGTATCTCCTTTAATATCCACAACCTCTAGGAGTATCTCATGCTCAACCCTCCTAAAATGCTCCTCCCCCTGCTGTTCAAATAAGCTCTGAACCGAGGTTTGCAGCTTCTCCTCAATATATCGGTCTAGGTCGATAAAGCTATACCCCAGCAATCGGGCCAGCTCACTACCCACAACTGATTTTCCGCTTCCCATAAAACCAATCAGAAAAATCTTCATAGCTCAAGGATATATTATAGAATTACCTAATATCAACAGGATTTTTAAACAGAATCGGGAGATAGGCCTACAGCTCCAATGTCATTTGTGAGGCGATGCCCGATTCCGGCTCGGAGCCGCTCACCTCTGACCCATCATTCGGCAGCTCTTCAACCTCCTCCTTTTGCAGGGGTTCAATAAACTTAACCGATTTAACCTCATAGCTGGAAACCCGTTTCCCTTTAGCTTTAAAGCCCTTAACGGCAATGAACTCCTCTGCATCAATCTGTTCTGGTTCTCTCGAGGCATGTTTCCCGCCAAAGGTTACCTGCACGCACGGAAATCGGTCATCGCTCAAGGCCACAAACTTTGAGTCGCCCCCATCGGAAATAAAGCTTTGCGCTTTTTCGGAGGGCTCAAAGGTGAAGCGCTTCAAATAGAAAAAGTCTTGGTTCCCATCGTAGTAAAGCGCCGTAAATATCTTTCCCTCACAGTACTTCTGCAGCATAAGTATATCGTCGGCAAAGTGGGTTGACGGATCGATACCCGATAGGTAATACTCTCCGGATTTGCTAACCACCAATAGGGAATCGCCGTTATGGAACTCTCCTAAGAGCTCTCCACGGCCGTCGTTATTCACCCGAAAAACATCCCAATCGAACCAAACCTTAATCCCTCCCAGCGTACTGCCAATCACCTCTTTTAGCTGCACCTTGTGTATGGCATAACGGGTAAAGATATTGCCCTGTGCCTGACGGCCCTTGATGGCCACCTGGCTAAAGTCCAGCTCCATGATAAGGTTCCGTAATCTGGGGCGAGGTTTGAGAAACACCTTTAATAGTTCTACTTCTCCATTGGGATTACTACTCATGTAGAGTATCTCAGATCCATCGGCCCCCTTGGTAAGGTCATACTCCTTATCGCGGGTTACGCCTGTAATGGAGCAGCGCTTCATCATTATGGGTCCACCCTTCCCATCGCGATACAGCACGTTGTAAATGGTGCGATTATCGTTGCGGTTATAAACCGCAATATGAAGGATGTTTTTGCCAAAGAACGCTTTATCGGAGACTTTGGTAATGGTGTATTTCCCATTTTTTAGGATTACAATTACCTCATCAATATCTGAGCATTCGCCAACGTACTCCTCCTTTTTAAGCCCTGTTCCAAAGAATCCCTCTTGGTAGTTGACATACAGCTTCTCATTGGCCACAATTACGCGCGTTGCCTCAATGGAGTCGAAATTGCGGATTTCCGTTTTTCGTTCACGCCCTTTACCATACTTCCGTTTAATACCCTGAAAATAGCGTATGGTATAGTCCACAATATGAGCAAGATGGTTTTTTACCTCATCCATTTCCTGCTCCACGCCCTTGATGTGCTCATCGGCCTTAAAGCTGTCGAACTTGGAGATTCGCTTAATCTTTATCTCGGTAAGCTTTATGATATCATCGCGGGTAACCTGCCTGCGCAGCAACTTTTTAAAGGGATCAAGCCCTTTATCTATGGTTTCGATAACCGACTCCCACGTTTCGCACTCCTCAATGGTGATATAGATGCGATTCTCGATAAAAATCTTTTCTAACGACGAAAGGTGCCAATCCTCTTCCAGCTCATCGAGCCGAATCTCCAGCTCACGGGTAAGCAGCTGCTGAGTTCTTGATGCCGATGCCTTAAGAATATCTTTCACCCCTAAAAAGTGGGGTTTGTCATCGAAGATTACGCATGAATTGGGTGAAATAGAAATTTCGCAATCGGTAAATGCGTAGAGCGCATCAATGGTTTTATCGGGCGAAATACCGGGAGCTAAATGAACCAGAATCTCCACATTCTCTGCGGTATTATCATCCACTTTCCTAATCTTAATCTGCCCTTTGTCGTTCGCTTTAAGAATGGAGTCGATAAGTGCCGGGGTAGTTTTTCCGAAGGGCAACTCCCGAATGGCAAGCGTTTTCTTATCCAGTTTTTCAATTTTAGCCCTAATCTTTACCGCTCCGCCACGTAACCCGTCATTGTACCGCGAGCAGTCAATATAACCTCCCGTAGGGAAGTCGGGGTATAGCTCAAAATCCTTCTCCTTTAGGTAAAGAATGACCGCATCAATAAGCTCGTTAAAGTTGTGAGGTAATATTTTTGAGGCCAACCCTACGGCAATCCCTTCAACCCCTTGCGCAAGCAAAAGCGGGAATTTGATGGGTAGCGTAATGGGCTCCTGATTCCGCCCGTCGTAGCTGGACATCCAGCTGGTGGTTTTGGGATTAAATACCACATCCAACGCAAACTTGGAGAGCCTGGCCTCGATATATCGGGGAGCAGCGGCGCCATCGCCGGTTAGAATATTCCCCCAGTTCCCCTGCATATCTATCAGCAGCTCCTTTTGTCCCAGCTGAACCAGCGCATCCCCAATGGATGCATCTCCATGAGGGTGGTACTGCATGGTAAACCCAATAATATTGGCCACCTTGTTGTAACGCCCATCATCAAGACGCTTCATGGCGTGCAGAATACGGCGCTGAACGGGTTTAAGCCCATCATCGAGATAGGGTACAGCCCTTTCGAGGATTACATAGGAAGCGTAGTCGAGGAACCACTCTTGGTACATTCCCGAAACCTGAACCTTTTTAGATCCCTTTGCGGTTAGCTTTGCTAACCGATCCTGCTCGCCCGATGGAACCTCTTTATTCTGGTCGCCATTCAGCAAGCCTTCCGCTTCAAAATCATCGAATTGCATTATTTAACCTCGTGTTTATCTCAAATGTTACTATACTGCCAAAGCCTCCTCTTCCACATCCAAATCGAGTAAGGCCTCCAGCTCCACTGGGGTTTCAGTTTCAACCACCTCTTCATTCACTTCGCCCTCTACCCTAAGATTCTCAATGATAAACTCTTGCCTCTCGGGGGTATTTTTCCCCATATAGAACTGGAGCAGCTCAGCAATATCATCGTGCGTGGTGATACGAACCGGATCTAATCGCATCTCTTCGCCAATAAAGGATTTAAACTCATCGGGCGAAATTTCTCCTAACCCTTTAAAACGGGTGGTTTCAACACCTCCACCTAACGCTTTTATGGCCTTATCACGCTCTTCAATGCTATAGCAATACTTAGTGGTTTTTTTGTTTCTTACCCTAAACAGAGGAGTTTGAAGGATAAAAAGATGTTCTTGCCGTATGAGGTCGGGAAAGAACTGTAAGAAGAAAGTAATAAGCAGTAGGCGAATGTGCATCCCGTCCACATCGGCATCGGTAGCAATCACCACTTTGTTGTATCGAATATTTTCAATGTCCTCCTCAATATTAAGAGCAGCCTGCAGTAGGTTGAACTCCTCGTTCTCATAAACCACTTTTTTGGTAAGCCCAAAGCTATTGAGCGGTTTCCCGCGAAGAGAGAATACAGCCTGCGTGGTTACATCGCGACTTTTAGTAATGGAACCACTGGCCGAGTCACCCTCTGTTATAAAGAGGGTTGTATCCACGTTACGCTCATCCTTATCATCGTAGTGTATGCGGCAATCGCGCAGCTTACGGTTGTGCAGATTTGCTTTTTTTGCCCGCTCGCGGGCTAACTTCTGAATACCCGAAATGGCCTTACGCTCTTTTTCCGACTCAAGAATTTTTGCCAGTATGGCATCGGCTACCTCAGGGTTTTTGTGGAGGTAGTTATCCAACGCAGTTTTGATAAAATCACCTACAAACTGACGGATGGATGGTCCTTTTGGGCCCATATCACGGCTTCCCAGCTTAGTTTTTGTCTGACTCTCAAATACAGGCTCCTCCACCCTAACGCTAACGGCAGCTATAATAGAGGTACGAATATCCGACGCATCAAAATCCTTTTTGTAAAAGTCGCGAATGGTTTTAACAAAAGCTTCACGAAAAGCGGCCAAGTGGGTACCGCCTTGGGTGGTATGCTGTCCGTTAACAAAAGCATAGTAATCCTCACCATACCCCACGCCATGCGTTATGGCCAACTCAATATCGGGCCCTTTGATATGGATGGGAGGGTAGAGCTCCTTCCCCGACAGCTGCTCGTTGAGCAGATCGAGAAGACCATTCTTTGAAACGAAAGAGGTTCCATTGTACTTAATCACCAACCCGGTATTCAGGTAGGTGTAGTTACGTAACATGGCTTCAATATAATCGCTCTGAAAATCAAATTTCCCAAATAGCGAATCATCAGGCAAGAACTCAACCAGCGTTCCGTTCTTCTCCGGACTGTTATCAAAATCCAACTCTTGTGTTACATTCCCGCAGTTGTATGATACCTGCTTTGACTTCCCCTCGCGGAAACTCTGAATACGAAAAGTGGTCGACAAAGCATTAACTGCCTTGATACCAACCCCATTGAGCCCAACCGATTTTTTAAACACCTTCGAATCGTACTTGGCACCGGTATTCATCCTCGAGGATACGTCAACCAGCTTACCTAGCGGAATACCCCGCCCAAAGTCGCGAACCGAAGCATAAGAATCGGAAATTTTTATCTCAATAGATTTCCCATGACCCATCATATACTCATCGATGGAATTGTCGATCACCTCTTTCAAAAGCACATAAATTCCATCATCGGGTTGCGACCCATCCCCCAGCTTACCAATATACATCCCCGGCCTGAGCCGAATATGCTCATTCCACTCAAGGGTTTTAATACTATCTTCTGAATAAACTCCGTCCATCACACACTACTTCTCATATTAACCCACAAAATTAACAAAAAAAACCGCGTTACGAAAATAGTTTATCAACAGGAAATGAACACCACATGTTGGTTTGGCGGTTTTACAACTCACCTAAACCGCATTGCTTTACCCCTTTGATGCTCCTTAAAAAAGGTTTTTTCGATTTATTTTCTTTTATCAACCCAAAAATAGCTGCGCAATATCACCATTGATTTAACACAAAACTGCCAGTTTTTAACGCTCCTTTTAATATTTTTGCAAGTTATACATGACCCCCATTTGCCATGAAGACTAAAAAGCTACATAAAAGATTCTACATCGTTATCACTTTTCTGCTTCTATCCCTTGTTGCATCGTCAATTCTAATGTACCGCAATTACATTAGCATTACCCAAAGCAACGAGAGACGGTGTAAATCCTTTGCATTGGCTAGGGAGCTTAGGAATAGCTCTGACGAGCTAACCGCCTTTTCTAGGAATTTTGTGGCTACAGGCGACAGCCTGTGGGAAAAGAGGTATCAAGATATCCTTGATGTTCGTAATGGTAAAAGACCTTGGCCAAACGGGTCTATCATCTCCTTGCAGGACAGCGTTAAACGCTTAGGTTTTACCGATACAGAAATGGCCCTGCTTGCAGAGGCCGAGCACAACTCAAATCTTTTGGCAATTACTGAGATGAGAGCCATAAATTCTGTCAAAAAGGAACTCATGGATGCTTCGAATGAATATGCTCTCAAGGGAACCCTCAATGCCGAAATGGCTGCAAAAACACTGTTCGATTCAGGATATCAAGATCTAAAAACTTCCATCATAACGCCCGTTGAGCAATGTGTTAGACTAATAGAGAATCGCACTCAGCAGGAGCTAACTACCAAAAACCGAGCTAACAGAACTCTGCTAATTGTCAATTTTACCCTTATTATTGTGCTGCTATCCGTATCATTCATCTCAATCTTCATGGTGGGATCACGTCTTACGGAACAAATAAATCAGCTGAAAAAAGCGAAGGACGAGGCTGAAAAGAACCAGCAACGGTTCACTTTCCTATTCAACAACTCACCCGATAGCGTTATGGTATCTTCAATCGAAGGTATTCTATTGGATTGCAACGATACCTACCTCAGATTTCACGGGGTAGAAACTCTCGACGAGCTTAAAGGAATAAGGATTAATGAGTTTTACACCAATCCGGTCGATAGAGAGGAATTGCTCCAAGAGCTGCGCAAGTATGGATACATAAGAAATAAAGAGATTGATTATAAGAGCTATAAGGGTAGAACCATATCAAAAATCCTAATGTCTAGCGAGCTCACCCTTCTGCAAAATGGAGAAATAGGGATATTGTCGTGGATGAGGGATATTACCGAAAAGGCTGAAAAGGAGAAAACCATTCGAGAGTTTAGCACTGCGGTGGAGCAAAGCCCGGGGGCCATTGTAATTACCGACCTAGCGGGTAATATTGAGTATGTCAACAGACAGTTTACGGCCATCACCGGCTATTCCGCCCAGGAAGCCATTGGCCAAAATCCCAGAGTCTTAAACTCCGGCTATCATCCAAAAGAATTTTTCGAAAATTTATGGAGTACTATCCTCTCCGGCGATGTATGGGAAGGCGAGCTGTACAACAAACGCAAGGATGGTAGCTATTTTTGGGAAGAGGCCAGGATATCCCCAGTACACAATTCCCAAAAGCAAATAGTAAATATTGCTGCCATTAAGCAGGACATTACGCTCCGAAAAAAAGCACAGGATGAACTAATTGAAAGCGAGAAAAAATTACAAGACCTTAACAATACTAAGGATGTGCTCTTTTCTATAATTGGTCACGACCTCCGCGGCCCCTTGGGTAGCATAAAAGGGGTGCTCGAGATTTTGGCTCTAGACGAAACCGTAAACCAATCTCAAAGAGTACAATCCATTACTAAAACGCTGCTATCTACCGCATCGGAAGCATATGATTTGCTAGACAATCTACTGCTTTGGGCAAAGGGGCAGCAAAAGGAAGCCGCTTTTAACCCCACCGACTTTGAAGTATACAGGGTAATCAACACAACCATATCACTAATGGCCAACATGGCTGACACAAAAAAGGTTACACTCCACAACCTGGTACCCCAAGGGATAATCGTTCATGCCGACAAGGAAATGATTATGACTGTAGTCCGAAATCTCATATCCAACTCCATTAAGTTTACTAATCCTGATAAAAACATCTACATTTCTGTTAACGAAGAGGATAAACAATTCACTTTTAGCGTAAAAGATGAGGGGGTTGGGATTAGCAATACTGAAAACCTGTTTGACCAAACAACTACCCACACTACCTTTGGCACATTGGGCGAAAAGGGAACGGGCCTAGGACTCGTGCTCTGTAAAGCCTTTGTGGAAGCTCACAAGGGCACTATTTGGGTGGATAGTGAGTTGGGTAAAGGGGCTGAATTTAAATTCACCCTGCCTAAATTGGATCACTAGAAACTCCCTTTTAGAATAGCTCCGTTACCTCTTTCTTTAAAAAATCGATCCCTTTGGTAGTGGGGGAATCCTCCATCTCCATAAGCATCTCTAGGATGATTTGGCTAAGATGAAGAGCTGATGCCTGCGGAGGGACCTTTGCGGATGCGGTATTGATCAGCTTAATCAAATTGTCTTTACTGTTCTTAACAATATCCCAAGCCTTGGGGCTAATGTATAGCTGCTGCGAGAGGTTGTGCTCCCATTCGCTCCGAATGGTGGCCAAAAGTGTGGCTTGCAGCTTTTGAGCACTCATATTGGGCTGACTTACCCTAACCAGCAACGAATCGGGAGAAATCCGTTCTAAAAACAGGATTATACGCTCATAGGCCTGAAGCCTAATGGGTGTAGTAATCCGCTGGTTTCTTAGGGATTGTTCAAACTTCCTCCTATTGGCATCTTCGCGCAGCAAACGGGAAAGGGCCATATATCCTGCTAAAAACACCAACAGTGCAGGAATTGTAATCTTAAGAATCTCTATAAGCATAATTGCAGCTTTATCGTTAATGGGCTTGTTGATTTGAGTGTAAATATACCTAACTTTGGGGTTTAAAATCAAAAAGATACAAAAACACTCTTTGTTTAACTTAACTTTTTGTTAATAGCAATGGATAACATATCGCACAGAGTTAACCAGTTGGCCGCATCGGAAACGCTGGCCATGTCGCAAAAAAGCCGTGAGCTACAAGCTCAAGGGTACAACGTGATAAACCTTAGCGTGGGTGAGCCCGACTTTCATACTCCCGATTTCGTGAAGGAGGCTGCCTTTAAAGCGATTAACGACAATATCACATTCTACTCTCCGGTTCCCGGATTTCCTGATCTGCTTAAAGCCATTAGCGAGAAGCTAAAGCGTGAGAATAACCTCAGCTACGATACCGATCAAATTGTGGTTTCGGGCGGTGCCAAGCACTCCCTTACCAATGTGCTGATGACGCTAATCAATCCTGGAGATGAGGTTATTATCCCTGCACCCTACTGGGTAAGCTATGTGGAATTGGTGAAGCTGGTTGAAGGCAAAAGTGTGGTCATTTCCACCTCGCTAGAGAGTAATTTTAAGATTACACCTCAGCAGCTGGAGGCTGCCATTACGCCCAAGACCAAAGCCCTAATGCTTTGCTCACCATCAAACCCCACCGGCAGCATATACTCCAAAGTGGAACTACAAGCCTTGGCCCATGTGCTGGAAAAGCACCCCAATGTTTTCGTAATCTCCGACGAGATATACGAGCATATTAATTATGTAGGTAAGCATGAAAGCCTTGCACAGTTCGATAGCATTCGCGACCGCGTAGTGATAATAAATGGGGTATCAAAGGGATACGCCATGACCGGCTGGCGCATTGGCTATTGCGCTGCTCCAAAATGGCTAGCCAAAGCCTGTCAAAAGCTGCAAGGGCAAATGACCTCTGGCACTTGTTCCATTGCTCAAAAAGCAGCAACCGCAGCTATTGCCTCCGATGGAGCCTACCCGGCCATGATGCGCGAAGCCTTTAAACAGCGTCGCGATGCGGTGATTGAACGGATTAAAAAGATACCGGGATTTAAGGTTAACGTGCCCGATGGGGCTTTCTATATCTTTGCAGAGGCTTCGCACTTCATGGGTAAACGCCATGGCGAAACAGCTATCAATAATGCGGGCGACCTATGCATGTACCTGCTTAACAAAGCCCATGTGGCCACCGTCCCAGGAGGTGCCTTTGGTGCCGAAGGGTATATCCGCTTCTCATACGCTGCCTCATTGGAGGAGCTTCTTGAAGCGCTGGACAGGATAGACAAGGCAGTTGGCGAATTGAAATAAACCTTTAATCGCATTTCATTCTAAAAGCCTGCACTTTAGTGCGGGCTTTCCTTTTTTTTGCAATAGCTATCAAAATCTTACCTATTTTTAAAACCTCTAAAGAAAACACAACATAAAACCTTAAGACATGAATACTTGCTGGGTTACTATCTACGTGAACAACATGGCTGAGTCCATCCGGTTTTACACCGATATTATGGGTTTAACTATCTCCCACGGGTTTTCGCCTCAACCCGGAATGGAAATTACCTTCTTAAACGCAGGGAGCATTCTGCTGGAGCTAATCTATGACCCCAATAACCTTGACATTTCCATAGGAAAAGATATTTCGGTTGGATTTCAGACCCAATCCCTAGAGAAAAAAATTGTGGAGCTACAGTCGAAGGGATTAATCAACATTATTGGGCCTATCAGCCCAACTCCTAACATTTCTTTTATTTATATTACAGATCCTAACGGATTAAAGCTACAGATTGTAGAGAAAAAATAGGTAGGAACAGCAGGTTGCTAAGCATAAGAATCTCATAGCAATCCTTCGAAAAAGATGTTTTTTTTCTTGCAGAAAAATCAAACTTTCTCCTCTCTACAGCCTCTTTTTTGTTACTTTTGGCGGCAAATGATTAATAAATATTCTATAAAACATTCACAGCCATGACAAACGACAAGCTAATTATCAAAGGGAAATCGAAGAATGTATATGAAATTGCCGAAGGCAAATACAAGGGCAAATACCGCATGGTATTTAAAGACGATGCCACCGGCTATATGGAAAACGGAAAGCCCGTTTTTGACCCCGGCGCCGATACCGTGGTTGGCCAAATTCCCGGCAAAGGAGCCATAGCATGTCGCTTTGCTACCCATTTTTTTAAGCTGCTTCAGCAGCACAACATCCCATCGCACTACATCGATACCATTAGCGATAATGAGATGATTGTAGAACCCGCTACCCCACTGGGTATGCCTGCGCAAAGTCCCGAATTCCCCGGTGCCGAACCGCTACAAAACTTGGAATTCACCTGGCGGAACAATGCCACCGGCAGCTTCTGGCGCCGATACCCCTTTGTACAACCCTGCAAAAACCTTCACCGCGTGGTGGAGGCGTGGACCAAAGGCGATGTGGATGTGCTAATCTGCATGGAGCCACTGCTGGAAACCGGGGCCATGACCCGCGATGAGATTACCCATACCGTTCAGCTGGTACAGGATATTGCCGATATCGTTTCAAAAGAGTTCGCCTCTAAAAACCTGCATGTGCTGGATGGTAAGTTTGAGCTGGGTCGCCTAAAACAGGGTGATGGCAAAATTGTGATTATTGACGAGATATCACCCGATGTGCTGCGCGTTTGCGATGGCTACACCCCTGATGAGCATGGCAACTGCAAACTTTACAAGGAGTGCACTGTAACCAGTTTTGCCAACGGCAAGCGTACCATTAAGAATAAACGGCAGGTAAAAGGCGCTGAGTTTATCACTATTTTCTTGTAGATTATTCCCGGGGCTTCGACAAGCTCAGCCATCGGGACAAGCTCAGCCACCGGACCAAATGGTGATTGAGCCTGTCGAAATCACCGAGAAAACCTCAGTCACCCAGCCAAACGGTGATTGAGCCCGAGACCCCTAAACTTATCGAAGAGTCAATCACCGAGGAATACTCGGACCCTGAGCTCGTCGAAGGGTCGAAAGGTCGAAGGGCTGCCACCGAAATTAACCCTTCTTCACAAACTCCGATTTAAGCGCCATAGCGCCAAAGCCGTCAATTCGGCAGCTGATATTGTGGTCGCCATGGGTTAATCGAATATTCCGCACCTTGGTGCCGGCCTTAATGGGCTTGGGTGCTCCTTTTACGGACAGGTCTTTTATCACAATCACCGAGTCGCCATCCTGCAGCTCATTACCGTTGGCATCAATCACCTTTAGTCCCTCGTCGGTTTCGGCCACATCGGCAGGGTTCCACTGGTGTCCACATTCGGGGCAGGCATACAGCTCCTCTCCCGATGAATATCCGTAGGGCGATTGGCATTGAGGGCAAGGTTTCATGGTGTCCGTCATAATCTTTTCTTTTAAAATAGTTACCTAAAAAACCAAAGATAGCTATATCAATGAGCAATGTGCGATTACCAATTAACAATTACGAATTAACAGACTTTCCAACGTTGGCAGTAACAGCAGATTCGCAGATTCGTAATCTATTGGTTGAAAACGTCAAAAAACATGGTTAACAAACATTAAAAAGTTAGGCGCCAATTTTTCGCTCATATTTTGTAACTTAGCAATCAACTATCAACAAAGAGATTCATGAATCTTAAACCGCTCAAACCCAAGAAAGCGCTCAATAAAGCCTTTTTAAAGGTTAAACCCAACAGATCGGAGATTGAAGGTTTCAAAAACCACCTTACCCTATTGCTCGATAATATCAACCACGAGGAATCGGAGGAGTTTCACAAAAATTTGGTTATCGAATTTCTCAAGAAAACCTATTACGACCCCAACCACTTTGTAAACACAAAAGGTCGAAACGACCTTGTTATTCATAATGGCGATAAAGCCATTACGCCTGTGGGCGTTATTATTGAAGCCAAAAGCCCTACCAATAGGGCCGAGATGGCAACCCCTGAACGGCTTAATGTAAAAGCGTTTCAAGAGCTGGTTTTATACTATCTGCGTGAAAGGATTACGGGGAATAACATTGAGATCAAGCATCTGATTATAACTAACATCAATGAGTGGTTTATTTTTGATGCCATAATGTTTGACAGG
>CAZKPD010000046.1:4249-17626 GCA_964554585.1 uncultured Rikenellaceae bacterium | reverse complement strand
CAGTTTGGCAGCAGGGTTTTTGGCATTACTGAGGGTTCGGATGAGGTAAGAACAGAAAAAGCCATTGAATCTACCGAGAGGTTCTTTCAGTCGTTGGGCGTTAAAACCCGCCTAAGGGACTATGGGATAACCCTTGAGCAGGTGAAACCGATTATAGAACGATTTGAGAAGCGGGGATGGAAGCTGGGCGAGAATCGCTCCATAACGTATGATGTGGTTGAGGCAATATTTCATGGTGCCCTTTAAGTTCTAACGCATTAGGTTATCGATTGGATCAGCCAATTAGCGTAACCCTAAAAATAATACCTGCAAAAGGCATTAAAAGTTTGCCGTTTTCATTAGATTTTATACTTTTGTCGTGCTTTTAACGGTTCTTTTATCTCTTTATACTATTTTGTCAAAATCCTGTAGCCGAGGATTTGGGTATGATAAATGACAAAAGCACAAGATTACCGGTGAGGTGGGTGAGTGGCTGAAACCAGCAGTTTGCTAAACTGCCGTACTCGCAAGGGTACCGAGGGTTCGAATCCCTCCCTCACCGCTGTTTACTGAAAGTTCGGGGTGTAGCGCAGTCCGGTTAGCGCACCTGGTTTGGGACCAGGGGGTCGCAGGTTCGAATCCTGCTACCCCGACAGAGTAACAGGGAGCGAAATGCTCCCTTTTTTATTTCCCACATTTTCAGGGGGTCGCAGGTTCGAACCGAGGCGCAAAGCGCCGAGCTCACGAAGCGAAGCTGAGTAACCGAAGGGCGAAGCCCTGAGCTCACGAAGCGAAGCTGAGTAACCCTGCTACCCCGACAGAGTAACAGGGAGCGAAATGTTCCTTTTTTATTTCCCACATTTTCAGGGGGTCGCAGGTTCGAACCGAGGCGCAAAGCGCCGAGCTCACGAAGCGAAGCTGAGTAACCGAAGGGCGAAGCCCTGAGCTCATGAGGCGAAGCTGAGTAACCTTGCTACCCCGACAATAATTCAAAGGGTCAATGAAAGGGTGCAGGCAGGCCTGCTACCCCGAAGAGTAAAAGGAGCTGTAATGCTCCTTTTCTTATTTGATAGATCACAATTAAGTTTCCTTTTGTAGGGTTAGTGCGTTTTCATTTTTACGGTATGGAGTGAATCGCCCTACTATTGAAACAGGCATTTGCAGCATAGCATTTGTTTGATCCTAAACATTGACAAAAAAACAATAAAATTATAGCGAGGCGTTGCACACAGTTTAAAAATGATTAACTTCATTATGCGTAAACAGAAGCGCAAATCTGCTAAAAATTACATATTAAAAAACCTTAAAACGTTAAACAATGAAACCTGCAGAACTAGGAGTTGCCATTGGCACAAAAATGATGGAAGGCTATGATTTTATTTATAATCTGCTTTCAAAACCCATTACCTTTAACGATGCTTTTGCCGAGAAGATTGAGCAGGAGCGAATAAAATTCTTTGCAGCATTTATTCCTCTGCTTAAACAATCGGAGCAGCTAGATGGTGAGGCCTATGAGGAGTGTGTTCGTGAGAGCATGATGAAATTTGCCGAATTACCGGATTTGGAGAATAAGGAGGCAAAGATGTATGAGGTGGCAGAAAATTTTGATGAAGATATGGACCCGGAAGTGATGATGAATCTTGCTGCTTTTATGTGGATTACAACTTTTGTTGATATTAAAGAGGCGGTATCGGGCGATTCAGATGGTCCTGACCTGTTAGGTTTTATTGGGTACTAAAATGTCTTTTTTAGATTTTAAAGCAGGATTTTTTCCTGCTTTTTTTATTGAATCTCTAAATAAACATGAGCAGGCTAATGGCCATAACAGCCATTCCGGCCATAAGGCCGTAAATGGAAAGGTGGTGCTCGCCGTACTCGCGGGCAGCGGGGAGCAGCTCATCAATGGAGATAAACACCATAATGCCGGCCACACCGGCAAATAGGATACCAAAGGTGAGCTCGGTCATAAAGGGCATTAGGATAAAATATCCGACTAAAGCACCCACGGGCTCGGCTAACCCTGAGAGGAACGAAAGCACAAAAGCCTTCTTCCTGTTGCCCGTAGCGTAAACAATGGGAACCGAAACGGCGATACCCTCTGGAATATTGTGAATGGCTATGGCCACAGCAATGGCAATACCCAGTGCGGGGTCGGTTAGGGCAGCAGTAAAGGTGGCCAATCCCTCGGGAAAATTGTGTATGGCAATGGCCATAGCTGTGAGCAACCCCATGCGCATTAACCGCCCATTATCCCTTTTTTTCTTCTCGTTAGCATCTTCAATCAATCGGATTTCGTGAGGGTTTTCGGCACTGGGAATTAGCTTGTCAATAATTGCAATTAATGCCATGCCACCAAAAAAGGAGGCAACCGTAACCCATGTCCCATTGACAAGCCCTAAGGCCTCGGTTAGGGACTCTTTGGCTTTAAAGAATATTTCCACAAAGGATACGTAAATCATCACTCCGGCCGAAAAACCCAATGCCACCGATAGGAATTTGGTGTTTGTCCGTTTGGTAAAAAATGCAATGGCACTCCCAATCCCGGTGGATAGACCGGCAAACAGGGTAAGGCCAAATGCAACGAGTACGTCTGTAAAATCGTATTCCATGAAAAAATCCTTAAAAAACTAAGTGCAAATATAGCGGTTTAGCAGTTCAATCTCTTCAGAAAAATTTAAGGTAGGCTCAAGTTTTTGTATATCACCAATTCGTTTGAGGGTATTCTCAACGAATAGCTTAAACTCTTTGGTAGCTCTATTAAAAGGCCTGTGGTTTACTGCCTGAACGATGCGCTCAACCTCAAGCATCACCTTGTGGGTGGCAGAGTCCATCAGCGAATGCGTTAGCTTTTTCCATATATAGCCCGAAGCTTCTTTGGAGATGTGGAGCATATCGCTGTCGTAAAAGCGGTAATCGCGCAGATCGTCCATCACAATTTCGTAGGAGGGGAAGTAGAAGAGATGATCGGGGAACAGCTGGGTTAGCTGATTTATGGCCAGTATAAGCGTAGCTTTACTTAGCTGGTTGCCCTGTGCTCCATCTTTCCAGTGCCTAACGGGGCTAACCGTGAGTATGAGCTTAAGATTGGGAGAGGTTTTCAGGATTTCATCAACCTCCTGTTGCCATAGGTTAACAATTTCATCTACTGAAAGCAATCGACGGGTAAATTGTACTGCCGGAATTTTATGACAGTTGGCTACAGGCTCATCGGTTTTGTTGTAATAGTACACCCAAGCAGTGCCGAAAGTAAGTAGTAAGCATTGGGTATTTTTCCAGTGCACATGGGCTTCCGTCAGCTTTTGGTTTATGGTTGCCAGGGTATGTTCAGGGTCGATATGCGAGAATGTGGAGTGATGGTCAAGGCTGATCCATAGCTCATTATGATGTACTAGCTCGTTGTGTTGGTAGAGATTTCCATTCCGTATGCGTTGTAAAACCCTATGCATAGCAACAGGATTGTAAACTACTCCAAAAGGATTTACCAGCGCGGGTAGCTTACGTTCTAGCATGGCTTCGCCCATATTCTGTGCAAAACACGAGCCCAAGAGCATAAATGGGGTTCCATAGCCCATTGTAAAAGGGTAAGGCTCAACATCCACAATGGTTCTAAATGGGGTTGCCATCCTCGGTCGCTTTGGGTGGGTTAAGATTATCTTTTAGCCAATCCGTTATGGTATCGAACAGAAAGTCTTGGGTTGGGCCGGTATGCAGCTCGTGGTAATTATCGTGTACGGTTAAGAAATTACAAGAGTTGTTCTTTTTGCACAGCTCCAATGAGGCATCAAAGGAGGTAATGGGGTCGTTGTCGCCATGAATAAGCAGGAGCGGCCGGTTAAGCTTATCCACGTTTTCCATGGCGTACCGCCCGGCTTCGTCCACCTGGGCAATTAGCTTGGGCGTTATTTTTCCGTGGCTAAGCGGATCGGCCTTTTTATCAACCACCACTTCGTGTGATCCGCTAATGCTCTCGGGATTAATGGGGGCTTTAAATTGAACAGCCGGAGCCACTTTGTTCAAAATCTTAATGGTAAGATTTAATGTAGGGGGCTGTTTTTTGGCCAACTCAATCCAAGGGGAAGTGGCTATAAGCAGCTCAAATGAGTTGTTCTCTCTAAGGGCGTAGTTAATTACAAAATTACCTCCCATGCTATGTCCGTAAAGCACAATAGGAATATCGGGTGAGATGGTTTTTGCTTGTCTTATGGCCAAACGAATCTCCTCCATAAACACGCCATAATCTTTCATGTATCCACGTTTACCCTGTGATAGCCCATGCCCCACATGGTCCCACGACATAAAGGCATAGCCTTTTTTTACAAATCGTTGGGCCCATTGCTTGTATTTTAACGAATGCTCGCCCCAGCCGTGGCAAAAGCAAATAAATGCCGTGGGAGTGGTACTGGGCAGGCTGTACCAGGCAAAAATGTTTTCGCCCGATTGCAATGACAGGTTTATATCTTGACTCACTATTTCCATATAGCTATTAACCCACAAATTTAAGCAGAAAAAGGGAAATGGTAATTCTCCTTAGGGAGTATGGGAGCAATTCTCCATCAAACGATTGTGTGAAATCCGAGAGATTGGGGTGTCGGTAAAAAGTTTTGTAAACCTTTCCGACGGTAGGGTTGATAGCTCAGCACCATCCAGAGTCAGAATATCCTCCTTAGGTAAAATGGGTGTGAAGGTTTGAATCTTGGCTTTGCCATTCCACGGGCAAACCTCTTGGCAAATATCGCAGCCAAAGCACCATCCGTTTAGGCTGCTCTGCTCTTGTGGGGTGAGGGTGCTCTTCTTTTCGATGGTTAGGTATGATATACATTTTCGGGCATCTACTACAGCGGGAGCAATAATTGCCCCGGTGGGGCAAGCGTCTATGCAACGGGTGCACGTTCCGCAACGGTTAGGCACCTGTGCTTGACTTGGCTCTATATCCACATCAACAATCAGCTCGCCAATAAACGCATAGCTGCCCACTTGGGGATTGATAAGTAAACCATTCTTGCCAATCCAACCTAAGCCCGAGCGTTGCGCCCAAGTGCGCTCAAGCACCGGAGCAGAATCTACAAAAGCCCTTCCGTTAATCTCCCCGTATGATTGTTTTAATATATTCAGCATTTCCCACAGCATCCTTTTTATCACGTCGTGGTAATCTTCGCTTAGGGCATATCGCGAAATTTTTGGAGCCACTGTTGAAATTCCCGGGTTCCCCGGAAAGTAGTTTAACAGTACGCTAATTACCGATTTTGCGCCCGGAAGTAGAAGCGTAGGATTGAGGCGTTTATCTACATTCCGCTCCATATAACCCATTTCACCATTCATTTTTTGGCCAATCCAATGTAACAAAGCATCACGGTTTTCCGTAAGCTCTACTGCAGCGGATACTCCACAGGCGTTAAATCCTACCTGATGAGCAAGGCTCTTTATATAGTTAAATGGGATGGTAGTGATAGCTGTAATGTTTGATTGATGCGTTGAATGACATTTGTTCGCAAAGAAACAAATATTTTACGAAAGGATTTATTGAAATAGTTTGTTACATTTGTATAGGTATTTTGAATTAATCTACACCTGACCTCTATGAAAAGTGCCCTCAGTACAGTACTTCTTTTACTGTTTGCCTGTATTCAACTAGCTGCCCAAAGTACTGATAGGGTTGCTAAAGCCCAAGCAAAAATAGATAAATCATCGGAACGAATTGCCATTATTGAAGAGAGCATTGTTGAGCAAAAACAGATGGTCTCTGAGGGTAAGAGTATGTCAAGTTCTGCAAAATCCGAAAAGAAAAGCCTTGAGAGGGATGCTAAGCGTTTAGAAAAAGATTTTGAGAAGGGAAAAAAAACCGCTTCTCGAAGGATGGAATCGGAGGATAAGGAGGAGCGGGCAGAGGCAAGAGCTGAGCTCAAGCACATAAACGCAGAGTATAGGGTGGAGCGGAAAAAGGTGATGGGAGAAATCCGAGAAGCCAACAAGAAGGTTAACCGAGGGAATAGCAACTCCAACAGGGGTAAGATGAATTTGCAGAGGGAAAAGCAGAAGGTGAAGATGGAAAAAAGTAAGTACAAAGAAGCTGTGAAGGGATATAAGCAGGTACAGAAGCAAGAAAAGGAGAAAGAGGCACAGCGTGCCCAGCGGGCAAAGCAAAAGGAGCGAAACGAAAAACAGAAACGAATTTAGATAGTTAGGGCGGAATCACTTCCGCCCTTTTTTTGCCTATATCACAATATTCACAATTTTGTTGGGAACTACAATTACCTTTTTGGGCAATTTACCTTCGAGGTAGCGGGCTGTTTGCTCATGGGTCATCACTATTTTTTCAACTTCATCTTTAGGCAGATTCAGTGCAATATCAATGGTAAATCGGGTTTTGCCGTTGAATGAAATGGGACAGTTAAACGAGTTTTCTACCAAATACTCCTCGTTATGCATTGGCCAGGGAGCTCCGACAATGCTGGTTTGGTTATCCAGCAGCTGCCACATCTCCTCGGCAATGTGTGGCGCAAAGGGCGCCAATAGCCTAGCGTAGAGATTAAGTACCTCCCGCTTATTGCATTTTAGCTCAGTTAGCTCATTCAGGCAGATCATAAAGGCCGATACTGCTGTGTTAAAGCCAAAGTTCTCAATGTCGTAAGTGATTTTTTTAATCGCTTTATGAATCGCTTTCAGCTCATTGGCGGTAGTGGGTTCGTTGCTAATATCCAACTGATCGTTGGCATTGTAGAACAGGTTCCACGAGCGGCGAAGGAATTTAAACACCCCGTCAATCCCGTTGGTATCCCACGGTTTGGATTGCTCCAAGGGGCCTAAAAACATTTCATAAATTCGAAGGGTGTCGGCTCCGTAACGCTCTACAATATCGTCGGGGTTTACCACATTGTGCATGCTTTTGCTCATCTTCTCCACTGCATGTCCGCATACGTATTTACCGTCTTCAAGGATAAACTCGGCATTTTTATACTCAGGCAACCATGCACGAAAACGCTCCAGATCGAGGAAGTCATTATCAACCAGGTTAACATCCACATGTAGCTCGGTAATATCATACTTATCCTTTAGGTTGTATGATACGAATTGGTTGCTGTTCTTAATGCGATATACAAAGTTGGAACGCCCCTGAATCATCCCTTGGTTAATAAGCTTTTTAAAGGGTTCATCCTTGCAAACGTAATCGAGGTCGAACAGAAACTTGTTCCAGAATCTGGAGTATACCAGGTGACCCGTGGCATGCTCAGTTCCTCCAATGTATAGGTCTACCTCCTGCCAGTAGCTATTGGCCTCTTTGGAAACCAACGCCTTTTTATTGTGCGGATCCATATAACGTAGGTAATACGCCGACGATCCGGCAAAACCGGGCATGGTGCTCAGCTCATAGGGATAGCCTTCGGCAGTTTGCCAATCCTTGGCTCGACCAAGGGGCGGTTCACCCTTTTCGGTGGGCAGGTAGGCATCCACTTCGGGCAGTACCAATGGGAGCTTATCCTCATCAATAGCATAGGGCATTCCGTCTTTATAGTAAATGGGAAATGGCTCACCCCAGTAGCGCTGGCGACTAAAAATGGCATCGCGCAGGCGATAGTTTACCTTGTGTTTTCCTAATCCCTGACTTTCGATTATGCCATTCATCTTTGCAATGGCATCCATCACCTGCATACCGTTTATCAGCTCGCTGTTGATTACCACCCCCTCTTTGGCATCATACGATTCGGTCCAAGTGGATGGGTCGGTGGGAGTTTCGCCGGGTTGTATTACCGTTTGCACGATGGGTAGCCCAAAGGTTTTGGCAAACAGGAAGTCGCGGCTGTCGTGTGCCGGAACGGCCATAATGGCACCTGTGCCATAGCCTGCCAGCACATACTCGCTAATCCAAATGGGCATACGCTCTTTGGTAAAAGGATTGATGGCGTAGCTTCCGGTAAACTGACCCGTAACGGTTTTGGCCTCCATCATGCGCTCGCGCTCGGTTTTACGCTTGGCAGCGGTACGGTAATCGTCAACCTTAGGTTTATACTCGGTTGTGGTCAGCTCATCCACCAGCTCGCTTTCGGGTGCAAGTACCATAAAGGTTGCACCGTAAATGGTATCGGGACGGGTGGTGAAGATTAGGATACTCTTTTCGCTGTTTTCAATCTTAAAAAACACCTCGGCACCCTCAGAGCGGCCAATCCAGTTGCGCTGAATCTCCTTAAGGGAATCGGTCCATTCCAGTTTCTCCAGATCGTTGAGCAACCTTTCGGCGTATGCCGAAATACGCAAGCACCACTGGCGCATTTTGCGCTGCTCCACCGGATGACCACCCCTAACGGAAAATCCCTCTTTCACCTCATCATTGGCCAGTACGGTTCCCAGTGCCGGGCACCAGTTAACCATTACATCGGCCAGGTATGCCAAGCGATAGCCCAACAGGATTTCCTGTTGTTTTTTTTCGCTCATGCCTTTCCATTGTTCAGATGTAAAGGTTGGCACCTCATTGCAAACCGCATCCACTTGCAGGTTCCCGTTTTTTTGAAACTCGGCAACCAGCTGCTCAACAGGCTCAGCCTTTTGGGTTCTGTTGTTGTACCAATGCTTAAACATTTGGACAAATGCCCATTGGGTCCAGTGGTAATAGTTGGGGTCGCTGGTACGAACCTCGCGATTCCAATCGTAGCTAAAACCTATCTTATCAAGCTGTTGGCGGTATCGTTTTACGTTGTTTTCGGTGGTAATGGCAGGGTGCTGTCCGGTTTGAATGGCATACTGCTCGGCCGGAAGGCCAAAGGCATCGTATCCCATGGGGTGTAGCACATTGTAGCCCTGCATACGCTTGTGGCGCGAATAGATGTCGGATGCGATGTAGCCCAATGGATGGCCCACGTGTAGCCCTGCGCCCGAGGGGTAGGGGAACATATCGAGGACATAAAATTTTGGGCGTGAGCTGTCAACCTCAACCTTATAGGTTTTGTTGTCGCTCCAGTATTTTTGCCATTTGCGTTCTATGTCTGCAAAGTTGTAATCCATAAACTTCGGGTATTGTATATTTTATAAGAAGTTGCAAAGATAGAAAAAAGATGGAAGAAGTTTGATTTCTGAATTTAGAAGGTAGAAATCTGAAATTTGAAATTTGTACCTCGTACCCCGTCATTATAATTCACGCAGAGTGCGCAAAGCAATCGCAAAGAATGCGGAGAAAATCAATATCACCCTTTCAGGGTTTTAATTTTACCCACTTCCTTTTCTATAATAATATCATCCCTTCGGGATTGTTCTGAATTCTGAAATAGGAATTTAGAACTAAGAACAAGGAACAGAGAACCCGCACTTCGCAACCTGTTTTACCGCTAAGGCGCACAGACGCAGATCTAACAAAGCAGGTAAATTGGCAGATTGGCAGATTCGCAAAAGAGAACTAGGAACAATGAACCCGTAACCCGAACCTCGTACCCCGCACCAAGATTCACGCAAATTCGCAAATGGGAACTCGGAACGCGCACCCCGTTTTCCGATTCACACATCCATCATTAAACTCTTACTCTTCTATCGCAGTCCAGTTATTCAAATCGTAAACCCAGTCCTTTACCTCAAAGGCATGTTTAATCTCATACCTAGTTCTTGTTCGCAGGTCTTGATGCCATGTGGTGTAAAAGGTTTGAACGGTTCGCGAAGTTGAATCCGCCTTGGTTGGGTCGTTCCGGTCGAATGCTATGGCGCTCACATCCGAATTGCTCATCAACCGCCAATCCATATCTATGGGTTGCGTATTCCCGTAATCTTTCACCATGAGTAGAGGATTAAGGTGTAGGAACCGTTCCAACGATATTTTCTCTTCATTGCTCCATACTATGGGCGCATTGGATGTAATCTCTCCATCGTTGTTCCACCAGTGCCACCAGCTGGGCCCGTGGTCGGATACCAGAATAATTTTAGTGTTATTATACACCCCGTTCTCTTTCATCCAATCAATCCATTTGGCAAAATCGTATGTAAATGCCCTTTGGCATTCAAAGGGATGCACATTACGTACAAACTCCCCTTTTTCGTTTATAAGGTTCCAAGGATTGTGCGTATAGAGCGAATGGATATAGATAAAGTTGGGATTTTCACTTTTAGTGGCTGAAATTTGAGGGAGGACACGAACAAAATTGTATTCATTCAGCTCCGTGAGGTTAAGGTTTGCTTTCTCCTTTACCACCCATGCTGTGCGATTGTAAATTTTAGGTTTAAGGAAAAGCGGAGAGCATGAGAATAGCGCATTCTCCCACAATCGGGTGTACCAAATCTCCACGGGATCGCTAAGGTTGAGTTTCTGGGCCCATTGGCTGTGCCAATGGGGTAAAAAATGATCAATCTTATTGTGATCAAAATTGGAATAGCGTATAGTAGTTGAGGTAAAGTCGTAGCCTTGTGCTTTAATCTGCTCGTAAAATTCCTCCGATGCATCGCTTACCTTTTGAAAGATTGAACGGCTTTCATCCCTATTCAGGTTGGCTATGGAGTACGCCTCGCCGCACATCATGGAGGGAACCGATGCGTAGGTGTAGTTGGCCATAGAAACCGTATTAGGATAATAAGTAAAACCTGAGAACACCTCTTTTAACGAGGGATCTGCTTCAAGGTATTCGTGCATATACCAACCTTGGGACGCATCACTAATAAAAAGCACTAAGTTTTTTTCGGTTTTAGAGAAATTGATGGTTGGGTTTCCTTCATCAACACCTTGTATAATAGTGTTTTTTGAAAAAAATGTATTCGTTTTAGATGCTTTAATGGAGCTATTGCCTATGATAAGCGCATTCAGCAGGATAAGGGAGAGGGCGATGTGTTTCACTTTTACCCGTTGGTATAACCAATTAACTCCAAACCCTACGGTTACTAATAATCCCGCTTCTAATAGGTAGTACCAACTCCCTTTGGCCAGATTATCTTGGTTTGAAAAGTGATTAACATTCAGCACACCCATATCAAGGGGGATAATGGAGCTGTAAAGAAAAGAAACGATAACAAGGATGAGCAGTATTTTATCGGCTATGCTTCTATGCCTTTTTGGTACAATCAAATAAAGCAAAGTGAGTCCCACAAAGAATCCAATAAACAGTAGAAGGTTGTTTTGTACAAGGCTAATGGCCGGGAAATCAAAGTGGGTTGGATAGGAGGAATAGACAATTAATGGATTCCAAAAGAAGAGGTTCCCTAAAATGTAAAAGGCCGAGAGCAGGAATATGAGCCAGCTTGATTTTAATGAGCTCGCTTGGGCTATACGACGCGACTTTGAGTAGAAAGGGAGGTAGATAAGAATAGCAATTAGGCTAAATGTGGAAAAGTTGGCCCATGGATTAATAGAATTGTATCCTACATATAAAAAACTCAACCACTCCCTATTTTTTAATCCTACTGGTAGGAGCACATAAAGCTGGAGGCAAATTAGTAAAGAGATGGTTATAAGCAGGGTAACCCACAACAACGGTTTCACATTCTTTCGCATTCGAACCAAACCGGCAATGCTGATTATCTCCAAAGGGATAGAAAAAATTAATGATATGGTTAACAGGCTGCTATTAAGCCCTGTGAAATAGAATTGAGAAGCGAAGTAGAAATACAACGCAAGGAATAGCAAGCTGTAAAAAACGGTAGTATTATTAGAAAGCAATAATTGGTTTACGCTGATTTTTGTTCTGGAGAATGATAGTATTCCTAAAATGAGAATTGAAATAATAGCGCTTGCAATTAAGGAGAACACTACACGTAGTGGGAATTGATGAAAGTTGTATTTAAAAGCCCATTGTAGTTGTAGTAAAATTAGCAGAGCTGAAAAAAGGATGAAAGCGATAATCGCTTTGGGCAGGTGTTTTTTTGCGTTGAGCATTAGTTTGTTCCTATCAATGCTGTTGAAGTGGTAAGATGCCTTTTGGGATACAACCGGAAACACCTCAGGGTTGGTAATAAACAGCCTAAAGAAGCTGAATACGTTATTCATGGTCCAGTAGAGCACTAGCCCCGAGGGAAGGTTGAACAGCAGCACCAGAAACAGGCCGGCCACCACGTACATTTGGGTTCTCTCCGACTTATCACCCTTTAGGGTGTAAAGGTAGGCCGTGGCTATGTTTACCAAGGTCATCAGAATGGGCAGTAGATGCACGGAACCCAATAGCCCGTCGGGAGCGCTCAGGTCGTTGATAAACAGGAATTGAACTCCTGCCAAGGGCTCATAATCCTTTAAAAATTGGTATGCAGCAATAAAAAAGGGAATCTGTAGCAGTAGGCTTAGGATGGGAATCAGCGCTTTAATCGGGCTGAACCCGTGTTGCTTGTTCAGGGTTTTAAGGTAGTAGTATCGCTCTTGCCCTTTGTAGCACCGCTTAATCTCATCGGCCACGGGCTTCATGCGCTGCTTGATGGCATCGTTGCGCTTCTTTGCCCGCTCAATCAGGATAAAGATGGGCAATAGCACCAGCGAAACGCAAAAGCTGAGCAGAATGATGCTTAGCCCATGGCTTCCGGTAAGGCCGAATGCCAAGGCGTAAATCCACTTGATAAAGAATAAGAACGGGGCCACTATAATTTCGAAAAACATTGCTTGTTATTTAGATTGTCTGCTATTTATCTTACCAATTATCTCTAAAATTTGGTTTGCTGCTGCCTCTCCCGCATGCCCAAAATTGTAAACCGATTCATCCCTAAGCTGCTCCAACTGCGATGCCTGAGGATTTTGCAATAGTTCCTGTACAATGCTCCCAATATGCTCCACATCGTTCTCGTCAAACTCACGCCCAAGGCGTGGGCGCTCCCGAACCTCCCACATGGGGTAATCCAGCTCGCTCCCCTCAAACCCTTCTATGGCCTCGAATGGCGTTTTAAGCAGTAAAACAGGCTTAGAAAAAAGGAATGCGTAATCCCAAATCACCCCCGACAGGTCGCTAATCATCATATCCGATTTTACCATGCTCTCAATACCCGAAGGGTTAGCGTCAATGGTCAGCCTGGGATTCTGTTGAGCATACTCCGTAAGCTCATCCATAAGCTTGGGAAAGCTCACGAACGACTGCGGGTGTGGCCGAAGGATAACATCGAATGGGGTGTTTGACAGCAAATGGTCAAAAAAGGCGGTTCCAAATCGGTTGATGATGGAATACTCTTTCCATGTGGGAGCAACCAAAACAAGAGGGTTTTTCTTTTGCGGAGATGGGGCGTTTTTTAGCTCCTCAACCATCAAATCGTAGTAGGTGAGCCCCGTTTCAAGCAGTAGTTTTTTAGGCGTTCCCCGTTTCTCCTCCAACTTGCGGATCCCCTCCATTTGATGGGGGCCGGTACAAAAAACGGAGTCAAAATAGTCGAATGCGAATTTGCGATAGGTGAATACGTCGGTAGGCGCATGAAAGATATGCGCGTAGTGGTTTACCCCCTTGGAGCGCTGTATCATCATCACAT
>CAZKPD010000046.1:0-4239 GCA_964554585.1 uncultured Rikenellaceae bacterium | reverse complement strand
GCTGGGGAGTGGTCATGCCCACAAATTTAGCTTTCAGCTTTTTAAGGTACACCGATGTCATGGTAAGGTTACCAATATATTTTGAGGTAACCAGTGCGGATGGGTGGGAGAGTCCCGGGTCGTTCTTGTCCGAAGTGAGGTAAGCGCAAGCGATATTCTTTTCCTCCAAAGCCCGTATAATAGGGAGAAAGATAGGCCAGTACTGCTTCCCCTCGGAGTAGAAAACGATATCCATCCCTTTTAGGTCGTCAGCAGGGGTAAACCCACGCCCCAGAATCAGGTTTTTTATGCGATAAAAATAGCCTCGCAGGGCAAACGCAACGGTCGCCACAAGCGCAACAATAATGTAAAGTAATGCACTGGTAGAAGCGGGGTCAATGTAGAGCAGAAATGGTGTCATGATAGAAGACAATGAATTGATTAGGGCAATTAACACGATTAGAAAGGGTTACGGATGCGCTAAAAGAGCTAAAACATCTTTTTTGGTAACCTTTCGGGGGTTATTATCTAACCTTTCCGTATTGATGTTATTGGCTATTAGGTTGTAGTCAAAATGGCCGATGAGCTCCTTTAGGTTAATGCTAATTCCCACGGCGGAAAAGAACTCTTTTAGCACGTTGTAGGCATTGGATTCGTTGGTGCCAATCAGCTTAAAAACCTTTTCAATTCGAGATTTTACATTGCTGACTCCCCTTGGATCAATGCAGTTGTCCTCGGTAAGGGCATAGTTAAATTGCACAAAGAAGGGAAGGCTTAGGGCTACGGCATGCCCGTGCGGGATATGGTAATGCGTTGTAAACGCATAGGAAATAGCGTGTGGAGCAGTGGTTTTGGATATGTTAATGGCTTTGCCCGACAGGTAAGAGGCTTCCAGCATCTGCGCTTTGGCTATGGGGTTTGCATGATTTACCGCTTGGTAGAGGTTGTTCCAAATCAGCTCAATGGTTTTAAGAGCATACGCCTCTGATTGAGGGGTAGCACCAACGCTCCATACCGACTCTACAGCCTGTGCAAAGGCATCCAACCCTGTGCAGGCGGTTAGGTAGGGTGTGGCTGTAGCCAAAAATTCTGCCGACAGGTAAGCTGCATCCGGAAGAACGATGGAGTGACTTACAGAGTATTTCTGATTGTTGAGGTAGATCACTGCAAACATGGTGGCCTCGGAGCCGGTTCCGGCTGTGGTGGGAATGGCCAGTAGCGGTGTTTTATGTGGCTCTAGTGGAGCATCACCGGTAATGAGCTCCTCCAATGGAGCGGTTTGGTGCGAAAGTACGCTGATAAGCTTACCCATATCCAACACGCTGCCCCCACCAATGGCAACGATTAGCTTATACTTTCCGGATTTGAAGTGCGAAATGCCCTTTCGCAGATCCTCGGTTTTGGGGTTAACGCTAAAGCCATGGAATGATTCAACCTCCTTAAGTTCCAACTCTTTTTCGATGAAATGCTGAGCACCCGATGCAGCATATGACCCTTCACCACGAACCAATAGGATTTCGTTGGGACTAAACCTTCGAATAAAGGTTTTTAGCTCGTTAAGATTACCCTTTCTATAGATTTCCTGCTCCATTAATCTGCCAAATTCTTCATGAAATCTCGCTTGTTGTCCACAGGTTTGATGGTGGGGCGTCCCAAATCATCACGAGAACCCACTTTCACCTTCACCTCAATAAGCATGGGGCATGTGGTGGAAGAAATATTGTTCAGGACTCTTTTCAGCTCCTGAGCTGAGGAAACCGAGGTGGCTCTTTTATACCCCGCAGCCAGTGCCATTGCAGGAATATCCATGCTAAAGGCAACCGTGGGCTGGCCGCCCACAGATTCGTGAGCACCATTATTGATGACGATATGGATAAAGTTCTCGGGTGCCACAGCTCCCGTTATGGCTAACGATCCCATATGCATTAGCAAAGCTCCATCGCCATCAATACAAATAACTCTGCGCTGAGGTTTGGCTAACGCTATGCCCAGCGCAATTTGTGCAGAATGTCCCATGGAGCCCACGGTCAAAAAATCGGCATGGTGCGGATGACCCAGCTGAGCCCTATACTCAAAAAGCTCCCGTGAGGTTTTTCCGGTAGTCGAAACGATGACCTCTGTTCCATCCAACCCATCCACAATTTGCTTAATGGCATCTTCGCGGGAAAGGGTGTAGGCGGTTTCTATCTTTTGCTTAATGCTATATTTCTCAAATGTTCCCTGCTTTACGACTAATGCGTAAGCCGAGCTGCTCTGCTCAATCTCGGCAGTAATGCTTTCTATTTGCTCTTGGGCTTCCTTTGGATCGCTTTTGAGTACCTGGTAGGGAATCCGCATGGTCTCCAAAAGTCCCAGCGTTAGTTCGCCTTGGGTAATGTGTTGTGGTTCATCCTTGGCTCCCGGTTCGCCCCGCCAGCCAATAAGCAAAAGCATCGGGATGCTGTAAACCTGCCTGTCGGCCATAGAGAGCAGAGGGTTAACCGCATTACCAATGCCCGAGTTTTGCATATAGACTAATGGGATTTTTCCGGTAGCCATATGGTGTCCGGCGGCCAGTGCCACGGCATTGCCCTCGTTGGCTGTGATAATATGGTTCAGCTTAGTCGTGTTATCGGTAATGTAGGCACAAATATCTTTTAGCAGGGAGTCGGGTACTCCGCAAAAAAAATCAATCCGATTGTCGGTCAACCAGCGGTAAAAATCTTTAGGCGCAATCATTATTTTGTTCCCGGTATTAGGCTGAGTATTTCTTTGATGGACATGCATTTATCGTTCGACTCCAAGGAGCGTTCGTACGTGAGAATTGATTTGGCCACCTCAACCATGGCAGGATAGGCGCTGCGCAGCAGCTGGTTGGCATAAATTACCACATTTACACCGGCCTCCATTAGCTGGGTTTCGTACATATGGTTGTAGCTGGAGGGTACCGCTACCAGGGGTACTTTTTTTGCAAATTGTGAATAGTGACGGCAAAACTCCAGCACCTCAAGTCCATCCTTCTCCTTACTGTGAATCATAATACCATCGGCACCGGCCTCAATGTACGCTTTTGCACGGGCTAAGGCATTGTCCATTCCCTGCTTTAGGATAAGGCTTTCGATGCGTGCGATAATCATAAAATCTTTGGTAACCTGTGCTTTTTTACCAGTAGTAATCTTATAGCAAAAATCTTCGATACTTGCTTGTGTTTGCGGGACTTCGGTACCAAAGAGTGAGTTCTTTTTTAGCCCTACCTTATCCTCAATAATTATGGCCGAAACGCCCAACCGTTCGAGCGTTCGAACGGTAAAAACAAAGTGCTCGGGGATACCGCCTGTATCGCCATCGTACACAATGGGTTTGGTGGTTACTTCGAGTATATCGTTTAGGCTGTGAAGTCGCGAGGTTACGTCAACCGCCTCTATATCGGGTTTGCCTTTGGCAGTAGAGTCGGTAAGGCTGCTCAACCACATGGCGTCAAACTCTTTCTTTCTTCCGTCGTGCTCCACGCTAATATTCTCAACGATGAGCCCTGTAAGCCCGTTGTGTGCCTCCATTACCCGCACTATGGGTTTTGCCTCCACTAGTCGGCGAAAGCGCTGCATGCGCACATTGGGAGTAGTTCCAATCTCCTTTAGGCTCTGGTTCAGCTGGGTTGACGAAATCCCTTGGGTATAGGGCACCTCGTGGAGCGTTCCGCCCCACTCCTTAAGCGTATCAATAACCCGTTGTCGGGTTTGCTGTTGAACCCCCGTTTTCCAATCGTCGCCATGAACCACATAATCGGGTTTAATCATTCGTAGGTTGGGTACATAGTCCAATTCGTGCTGTGGAATTACCTGTGACACACCCTTGATATTCTCAACCACCACTTTGCGCTGTTCATAGGTAAGTGATGGGAGTCTTTTATAGCTGGCTATGGCACTGTCGGTTAGTAAGCCAATTATTACATCCCCCAGCTTGCTGGCCTCTTTGATAATGTTAAGATGACCCGGATGGATCATGTCGGCGCTCATGCCTACGTAAACCTTTTTTGCCATTGTGATGCGTGAATTTTGGAAAGGTAAAATGCCTATGTGTGAAAAAATAATAATTCGGATACGAAATAATCATACAAAGGTAGTTTTTTCAAAGCAACCTCAAAAGATAATAAACAATATGCTTGCTTTTGGCAGGTGGAACGTGAATTGGGTTGCGAGGTGCGGGTTTCGAGTTCTTTGTTCCTTTGTCATTCCCTGATATAGGTTGACCGTTTTCAAACACCAAATCGATTATGTTGAA
>CAZKPD010000045.1:0-18187 GCA_964554585.1 uncultured Rikenellaceae bacterium | reverse complement strand
GTGGAAGAGATAGTGGCTGCAATGCTTTGTGCCAAGTTCTCAATAAACTCTACCTCATGAGGAGCATATACTGTAAACGAAGCCATTTCTATCACCCCAAAAATCTCTTCGTTATACTTTAGCGGAACAAGGATTAGGCAGCGAGGCCTGCTCTCGCCCAATCCGCTGGTAATGGCAATATAATTTTCGGGCACCTCGGTCATAAGAATAGTCTGCGCCTCCTGAAAGCAACGCCCTACCAACCCTTCGCCCACCTCTAGTACCCTATCTAGCTGTTTCCTTCGGTTAAAGGCATAGCATGCGGCCATCTCCAGAACCGGATTCTCCTTGTGGGCATCGTTTACCAAAAATAGTCCACCCTGATTGGATTGGGTATAATCAACCAAACCCTTAAGAATATTGTATGACAGGTCGTTTATACTCTCGGTATGCTGGCGGAGAATTTCGCCAAACAGGGCCATCCCCTGTGTTGACCAGCTGAGCTTTTGCTCCTCATGCTGCCGATCCAACTCTTTGGCACCCGCCTCCTTAAGGCTTTTTTGCATGGCTATTAACGAGAGCCCCAGCCTATCATTTTCGCTTTGGGGTTCATGTTGAGCATCTAGATTCCCTTTGCCAATTTCGTTGGCAAAGTTGGTCGCATGCGTAAGCCCGTCAATGAGTTTATTAACCGATGTGGCCATTTGAGCCAGCTCAATACTGCCGATAACGCTCAACTTCATGCTCTCGTCCGTATCGCCTTGGGCCATAGCGTTGAGCACCTGAGTGGTTTTTTGAATAGGGTTGGATATGGATTGAGCCATAAGAAAGAGCACGGTGCCCAACAGGATTACTCCCAACAGCACCACAAGCACTCCCATTGCTGTGGAACCTTTTGCCTCGACCAAAATTTCGCTGTAGGGAATTGCCAAACCCACAGCCCAATAGTCAACCGCATTTCCCACCCTAAAGGGGGCTACTGCATAAAGATAGCGGTCTTGGCTCTCTTTCCAGTCGAAGTTCAAAAACTGTCCGCGTGCCATCCTGCGTGTAACACCCTGTTGCATCTCTAGGTGTGAATATATTTCCTGAAAAACTTTACCCACCAGATGCGGATTGGTGTTTGCTACAAAAGTGCCATTACCGGAGAGTAAAAAAGCTTGGGTACGCGGGTAAGGGTTAATGGTTTCTATCTTTTGCTGAAATTTTTCTAAAACGATGTCAACACCCGCTAATCCTACAAATCGCCCGTTGTTTCGGATGGGCACACCCAAACTAGTGAGCAAAACCTCTTGTCCACCCCCAAACGAGTAAAAATAGGGGTTAGAGAGAAGCTCCGTATTGGTGGTTTTGGATACGTAGTAGTCGCTGTTTTCCACATCCCCATCCATATTCTTGTCTTCAACCACAACTTCGATAAACCCATTCTGCCGATGCGCTACAATTGCTCTGCGCCCATAGCTCTTGCCATAGTCCTGTTGGATTGCCGAATACTCCAAATTGTACCAAACAGAAACATAACGAGGATTATTCTGTAGCAACCTACGTGACATATCAACATAAATGCTATCTCCAGCTATGGCATTATACCTTTGATACCCCTCCAACGAATTGGCAAAAGCGCGGGTAAAGCCCATGTCAAACTCCAGCTCGGCCTGAACTTCTTGTGCTGATCTGTATGCATAGCTCAGCGCAATTTTTTGCGCATCATTTTTTGCAAGGCTGTATATCCGATATTGCATGTAGCCTCCCACAGCAATAAAAACACCGATGGAAGCGCTTAGTACCACAATCAAGATTTTGGACCGGATACTCATCTTCTTACTAAGTCTCATAGGGCATTGCCTTTTTGCGGAATCTTTATCTATTGATGATATTGGGTTTGATTAAACTGTTAATGCCCATTATCACGGCTAAAAATACGAAATGTTTTTAAAGGTAAATATTACAAGCCTAATCTGTTTTAGCGATTTAGGGCGAAACGGTAAAAGAGGAATAAAAAATCGGAGGGATTGCATTGGCATTCCCTCCGATTTACGGTATCTATAAAACTGTGCTACAGTACTATTCGTGGGGCATCATCACCACCTCAATCACGTTTCCTTGCCTGTAGAGCTCCTTAAGCGTACTTTGGATTTTATCGGCGTTTAACCCTTCAACGATAGCTCTGTAATCCTTGAGCTGATTAACCCCGTCCTCATAATAAAATTTGATGGTATTCATCCACCAGCTATTCTTTTCCAAATCCTGATCCAACTGTTTCAATAGATTCTCCTTAACCTTGCGCAAATCGTCGGCCAGCGGACCATGCTCAATAATCTCCTCAATCTCTTGGTAAATAATTCCCATTAGCTTAACCTGTTTCTCAGGATCGGTATCAAACTGCATAAGCAGTAGAGCCTCATCAGCGGGAGTGTTATTAACGGTACCGTACACACCCACACCATATGATCCGCCCTCTCTTTCGCGAATGCTCTCGAGGTAACGGATATTGAGAATACTGCCAATAACCGAAAGGGTGGTTTGGCTTTCGAGGCTAAAGGGCATCTGTCCGGAAATTTGGATACGGTTGGATGCGGTTGTGGTTTGCATCTCACGTTGGAACGTTGAATTCACCTTCCCTTTTGGGGTTGGTTTGTACACATTATCAAACGACTCGCGCGCTTTAGTGGTTTTGAGTCCGCCCAAATAGGTGGCAATCAGCTGCTGAACCTCTTTGCTGTTGGGGTCAATATTGCCAACAAATACAAAGGTGAAATCGGCAGGATTGGCAAAGCGATCTTTGTAAATTTTTATAGCTTTTGCTTGGTTTATCTTATCAACCATCTCCATATTCTGAACAATTACCCGTGGGTCGTGACCGGAGGTTACCACCCGAATACTGTCGCTAAACGCTTTGGAGGGGTTCTTCTCTGCATTGGCCAATGTGGTACGC
Source organism: uncultured Rikenellaceae bacterium (assembly GCA_964554585.1). Classification (GTDB taxonomy): domain Bacteria; phylum Bacteroidota; class Bacteroidia; order Bacteroidales; family Tenuifilaceae; genus Perlabentimonas. Next base: position 15,273 of record CAZKPD010000045.1, on the reverse strand, counting down.
AGCATATTTATAAGAGCACCATAAGCATTGTCGTCCATACGGGGTTGGGTAAAGTAGAGATGGGTTAGCTGGAGCATGGTCTCCAAATCTTTAACCGATGATGAACCGTTCATCCCTTCGGAATACTGCCCAATGTATGGGGTTACGCTTGCAATTTTACCCGTTAACGTTTTGGTTAGCTCTACCGAGCTTAAGTTGCCAATCCCATTATATTGAACTATTGTAGTTGCTATTGAGGCCGAATATAGGTCATTAATACTAGCCACTTTGGAAAGGCCACCCTCACTGAATGCGCGCATGGTAATCTCATCCTTTTTAAACTCTGTGGGTTTAAAAATTACTTTTACCCCATTCTTCAGAAGCATTTCGGTAGCTGCAATTTCCGAGTTATAGGATATCTTTTTAACCTTACCTGCTTTGGGAGCTTTAGCCATTAATGGCTTGGGAGCTTCCTCTTCCTCTTTGGCAGCCAGCTCAGCAGTTTTGGCGGCTTCTAGAGCAGCCAATAGCTGCTCTTGGGTGGGAACGATTACTCCTGCTTTTTCGGGGGCAGTAACGGTAATTATCACATTCTCATCCACAATATAACTCTGTACCACTTGGTTAATGGCTTCAGCAGAGATGTTGGGAAGTAGCATTTGTACCAGCTCAAACTCGGTTTCAATACCGGGAATAACCTCATTGGACAGGTAGTGGCGAATATACTCTTGCGCCAGCGCTTGGCTATTCTGGTTGTCGCGCTCGTTATAACTTTTCTCGTAAGTTTTTAAGAGATTGGTTTTGGCACGATCCACCTCACCAAAGGTAAAACCAAATCGTTTGGCTTTCTCCAGCTCCATTACAAGGGCATTAAAACCTGCCAGTTCTTGTCCCTCTTTGGGAATAACAAGATTGATAAAAGCGTCTTTAGATTTAACTATACCGCCGTAAAACGAGTAACCGCCAACAAAGGGAGCATCGGCTTGCTGAGAAATTTCGGAGAAACGCTCGTTAAGAACCGATCCGATAATCTGGTTAATAATCCCCATGGAATAACCGGCAATAGAAAGGGCAATCTCTTGGGGTAATACATCCTTTTTAAAGTCAATTCGAAGGAGGGTTTGAGGAGCTTCGGGGTCGGTTACAATAGCCACAATGGGCTCCGCATTATCGAAAATTTCGTAAATGGGACGCTCGCCAAAGTTCTCTTTACGTGGGATATCAGACCATAGCTCTCTTATCTTATTCTCCATGTAGTCCACATCAATATCACCCACAATTACCACTGCTTGTTGGTCGGGACGATACCATTTATGGTAATAAGCTCTCAGCGCATCATACGAAAAATTGTTGATTACGGCAGTATCACCAATCACATCGCGCTTAGCATATTGGCTGCCGGGGTAGCGTAGCTCGTTAGATTTTCTCCACATCCTACGGTTAGCATCGTTGCCCGTTCTCCACTCCTCGCGGATAACCCCACGCTCACTGTCAATCTCCTCCCCATCCAGGGTAAGAAAACCGGACCAATCGTGAAGAACCAGCAGAGCGCTGTCTAAAAGGCCTTGGCGTGTGGTGGGAATATTGGATAAACGGTACACAGTTTCATCCAAAGAGGTGTAAGCATTGATATCATAACCGAACTTTACACCTTGATGCTCAAAATAGTTGATCAGATCTTTCCCGGGGAAGTTCTTGGTCCCGTTAAAAGCCATATGCTCCAGAAAGTGAGCAAGACCATCCTGATGATCCTCTTCGAGGATAGCTCCAACATTTTGAGCAATATGAAACTCGGCACGCTGCTTGGGCTCTTGGTTGTGCTGAATGTAATAGGTTAAACCATTCTCCAGCTTCCCGTAACGGATTTTTGGATCTAGGGGAAGCGGTTGGAACTGCTGCGCAAAAGCATTTGCTGATACGATCAGCAATAGCATTAAAGCTATAAATTTGAATCTTTTCATGTGATTATGGATTAAAAATTACTAATTCGAAATTGATTTAAGAGGTTAAAAAAAATGGGGGAAATCGAACTTGATTAGGCTAATTTGTACTGTTTGAAAATAAGATGCAAATCTCTATAAGTTTTTTATTATCACCAATTTTTTGTAAAATGTCTTTCACTAATTTGGATTAATACATTACGCAAACTAGGATGCATCGACTGCCAAATAGTTTAGCTACAGTTTCTTTTTTTTGAATATATCATTCCAACTTTAGCAAAAATTAACAATACAAACTCCCAAGTTCGTATCATACACAAAAAACTACTACTTTAGCATAGAATTGCAGTAACTGTATAAATCTCGTAATGCGAGTATGGCAAAAACCCTGAAAATTTTTCTCTCTTTCCTTATCATTAGCTTGTGCCTAACAGCTGGGGCAAAGAACAAACCTGAATCCTCTGACCTTAACCGGGCTATTGCCCTTACCGTCACTAACCCTGATTCGTCAATTATTCTGGCTCAGCGGGTTATAGCTTGGGCTCAGGAAACCGGCAATAAGCTATTGCTCTCGCAAGCTCACCACCAGTTGGGTTTTGTGTACTACAACCAGAATAGGTTTGATGAAGCGGAAAAGCAGCTTATGAACTGTGTTGCAATTGCTGCGCAGGAAGGGTTTAACCAAGAACTGGCTTTGGCCTACAACCGCTTGGGCAACGTGCATCAGCTCAAAGCAAATCAGCTCAAAGCGCTGGACTATTACCTTCTGGCACTTCACCTCAACAGGGAGCTAAACGATGAGCCTGAAATTGCCCGAACCCTTGTAAACCTAGCTAATGCCTATAGCGTTATAGGGCAGTACCAGCGATCCATTGAGCATTTTTTGGGTGCCATGAACATACACGAGGCCACTGGAGATAAGGATGGTATGGCGTGGGCTTCACTGGGAATTGCCCGCTTGTTTAAAAAGCTCGACCTGCTGGATAGAGCCATGCAGTATGCCGAAAATGCCCTAGCATACTACCAAGAGCTATATAAAGAAACGGGCAACAGCATAGGCATTACCCTTTCGCTCAATGAGATTGGAAGCATATACCAAAAACGGGGCGACTATACCAAGGCCCTAGAGTATACCCATAGGGTTCTCGAAATAAACCAACAGAACAAGAACCTTTATGGCCAGTCGGCCAATTACCTTAGCTTAGGCATAATCCATTTGGATTTACACCAAAACCAGCTGGCCAAAGAGAATTTGACCCAAGCGCTTGAGCTTAAAAAGCAGATTGCCGACAGCATTGACTTTGCTCCGCTTTACCGTTATCTAGGCCAAATTGAGATGGAGGAGGGGAGGGTGGTTTCGGCCAACCACTTTTTTCAACAGAGCCTTGAGTATGCCATAGCCCATAGGCTACTACCCGAAATTAGCGAAGCGTACCAAAGCCTATCACAGGTGTATACCAAACAGGGCAAGCACAACCAAGCCCTTGATGCATATAAGAGCCATGCAGCGTATAGGGATAGTCTTAACTCCAGCGAGATTTCGAGGCTGGAGATGCAGTATGAGTTTGAGAAACGCGAAAAAGAGCAGGAACTACTAGCCAAGCAACGTGAAGCGATACAACAGGAAAGGCTTGAACGCCATAGGGTAGTGCTAATCTTCTTTGTGGTGGCGTTTGTGCTGGCGGGTGCATTGGCCATGTTTATTTTTCATAACTATCGACTAAAAAGGGAGACCAACTACATTTTGCTTAGGCAAAACCGAGAAATTAGCCGACAAAAGCAAGAGATTGAGAGCCAAAAGGAGGAAATAGAACAGCAAAGGGACTATGTAACCAAACAGCGAGACCAAATTGTGGATCAACAACGGCTGATTACCGATAGCATTACCTATGCCAGTCGTATTCAAACCGCTGCCCTACCCAGCGATGCAACCCTTAAAAAATTGCCCTGGAAATCATTCGTATTCTATAAACCCAAAAATATTGTAAGCGGCGATTTTTACTGGACCGCAAAGCTGCCCAATGGAAATATCCTGCTGGCTGTGGCCGATTGTACCGGTCACGGGGTGCCCGGTGCTTTTATGAGCATGTTGGGTATAGCTCTGCTAAGGGAGATTACCGGAAAACCAAAGGTGATGTCACCCTCCCAAATGCTCTCAAAGCTTCGACAAATGGTCATGGTGTCGCTCAACCAACAAAGTGGCGAAACCAGCCAGGCCGATGGAATGGATATGGCCATTGTAATCATTGACCCCGATACCCTTAGTATGGAATACGCAGGAGCATACCTCTCGGCTATTGTGGTTAGAAAGGGGGCATTTGATGCTCAAGAAAACACTACCCGTATCAGAACCGAAACGCAGAATGGAAGCACCCTGCAGGAGCTGAGAGGGAATAAAATGCCCATCGGATTCCATATTTTGGAGCAAGAGCCCTTTACTAACCAAAGCTTACAGCTGCAAAAAGGGGATATGCTCTACCTATTCTCCGACGGTTATGCCGATCAGTTTGGGGGCGAGAAGAATATTAAGTTCCTGCTCCAAAATTTTAGGGCTTTGCTTATGGACATCCATACCCTAGAGCTGGATGAGCAGAAACAGGTACTTGCTCAAACAATTGAAAACTACCAAGGCAATCAGAAGCAGGTAGACGATATGCTGGTTATGGGTGTAAGGATGAGCTGAGCATCGAAGCTCAAAATTTTCAGCTACTCTGTAAGGGAGATGGTTCTGCTCCCATCATCATTCACATTAATGGCAAAACGAATTACGCCTTGATTGGGCAGGAGTTCTTCCATCAATTCGGGCCATTCAATAAGGCAAATTCCGTTATCGGAATAGAAATACTCCTCATACCCAAAATCGTACACCTCCTCAAGCTTCTCAATGCGGTAAAAATCGAAATGGTAAATGGGATTTCCAAGCGCAGTGGTATACTCGTTAACCAGAGCAAAGGTTGGGCTCACCACCGTGTCGCTTACCCCCAACTCATCACATATAGCTTTGATTAGCGTTGTTTTTCCTGCACCCATAGCACCATAAAAACAGACAATACGATTGGTGCCAAGCAGACCCACAATTTGTCGGGCTGCCTGAGGCAGATCTTCTAATCGCTTTACATTAATCTGTTTCATGGTTAAACTACCGGCTTGAACTCAATGTATGGAATAAGCATCTCCTCAATGGATATACCCCCATGCTGAAAAGTGTCGCGAAAATAGTTGGCGTAGTAGTTATAGTTATTGGGATAGACAAAAAAGTCATTGTTAAGCGCAAAGATAAAGGATGAGCTCACATTGGGTTTGGGAAGATGTGCCTCCTCTGGTTTGCGTACCTCAAATACCTGCTTTGGATTGTAGTTCAAGTTTCGTCCTAGCTTGTACCTCAGATTGGTTGAGGTGGCTCTATCGCCAATCACCTTAATAGGATTTTTTACCCTTACGGTTCCGTGGTCGGTGGTAATAATCAGCCGCACATTGGCCTTAGCCGCCTCCTTTAGAAGCGCATACAGATCGGAGTGCATAAACCAGCTGCGGGTGAGCGAGAGGTATGCCGCCTCATTGGATGCCAAGCGGCGCATCATCTCCATCTCGGTAAGGGCATGCGACATCATGTCGATAAAGTTAAAAACCAAAACGCTAAGGTTATTGCTCAACACCTGCTTTAGGTTAGCCATTAGGGCTGCGGTGTGCTTAGTGCTGTTACACTTTTGGTAGTGCACCTTATAATCTTTGCCCAGCATCTTAATCTGATTCAGGAGTAGCTCTTCCTCATAAAGATTTTTTCCTTCCTCCTCCTCGTCAAAGTACCAATACTCCGGATACTTCCGTTGAATCTCCAGGGGCATTAGCCCCGAAAAAAGCGCATTGCGAGCGTATTGGGTTGCCGTAGGCAAAATACTGCTATAAATCAGCTCCTTTTCAACCCTCCAAAAGGGTGAAAGCAGGTCTTGGATAGCTATCCACTGATCGAACCTAAAATTGTCGATAACCAACATAAGCACATTGGTACCGCTATCTACTGTTGGGAACACTAGGTTACGCATCACATTATGCGACATAAGCGGCTTTTCACTCTCCTGCGGATTAAACCAGTTGAGGTAGTTGGTTTTGATAAATTTGCCAAAGGCATTATTAGCCTCAACCTGCTGCATGTTGAGCAGATCCAACACTCCGGTATCCGACGATTCGCCAAGCTGTAGGCTCCACTGGGTTAGCTTTCTGTAGATAGCTGTCCAATCGGTAAAACTACGTGCCGAATTAATCTGCATACCTATCTGGCCAAATGCCTGCTGATAATCGGTGGTTGTTTTTTCGCTAATCAGCTTATCCTTGTGCACATGCTTTTTAACCGACAATAAAATCTGATTGGGGTTAACGGGTTTGATTAGGTAGTCGGATATTTTAGCTCCAACTGCCTGATCCATAATGCTCTCCTCTTCGCTTTTGGTTACCATAACCACCGGAAGGTTGGGCCGTACATCCTTTATAAACGTCAAGGTTTCAAGGCCGCTAAGGCCCGGCATATTCTCATCCAAAAAAACGATATCGAAAATGTTCCCTCTAACCAGATCAAGCGCATCGTTTCCATTAGTCGCTGTGGCCACACTGTACCCTCGCTGTTCGAGAAACAGAATATGAGGATTTAACAAATCAATCTCATCATCCACCCACAGTATAGAAACGTTCATAGCTAGTTTATTTTAAGTAGTTTGTTCGGAAAAAGCTAAGGTAATCGGCAATGGTTTTATCTTCTAAAAACTGCTTATAGTTTTCGCTGCTAATCACCATAAAGGAGTATTCTCCCTGTTTAACCGGGGCCATTATCCCTTCCATCCGCTCTATGGCAAAGTAGTAATCCATGGCCTTCTCCTTATCCTTAAATTTACCCACGGTAATTATGCCGGCAAAGTCCGTAAACTCTCTGGGGTTAACCGTAAGGTTAAGGTCAATAAAGTAATCTACATTAAACGATACCAGATTAAAACGAAGCTGATTGGTGGGAGCGTTTTTGGGAATAATCACCACAAAAAGATGTTCTCCCGAGGGTTCGGCAAGGGTTATGCTCAGCGTCTCCTCTTGGGAACCTTCTTCCGAATAGGTGGCTTCTGTTCCTATCCCCGATGCCAGCTGCAGCTCACGCTGCTCAATAATCTGAATAATACTCAAAGCCGAAGCGGAAATCTCAGTATTGGGAAATTTTTCAACAATTTCAGCCAAGGCTACTTTATACTTCGATATACTGCCTTGAGCCCCGGTACACTGGGCTTGAATAAACATCAGCTTAGGCTCCACATCGGTTCCCTTAAATCGCTCCACACCCTCCTTAGCTACTCGGCTGGCATTGCCATAATCGCCCTTTTTGAAAAGAGCAAAAGCGTTGGTATAGTATTCCTCTTTTTCTTTCTCCCCTTTTTCTAGGTTCTGAATATAATCCGGATTACCAATCATTAGTGCGTAAGCACTGGTTGGAAACCGAGAAATAATGAGCTGTTTATACTTTTCGGTCTTCCCTACATCCTGCTGGAATCGCGCCAGCTGGTATAGGTTATAGTATCCCTGCAATGCCTGTTCGCTCGTGGGGTATCGCTGGCCTAATCCCTCGTAGGCCTGTGTAGCTTCCGAAATGTCCTTCAAATCCTGTTCATATACTATCCCCACGTTAAGCATGGCGTTGCGTATGGTGTGGTGCGAAATGGCCAACAACGAATCGGTGAAAGGCAGATCTTGCAGGTAGTACTCCCTACTCTTATTGTCCAAAATTTTTTGTGGCCCCCCGGTGGTATCGCTCTGCGTTTCGCCCATATCCATACCGGCATCTGCTACAATGCGCTTATTCATCCTTCGCCAGTTATCCTCCAACTTTCGTCTACCCCAACGCATGTTAAACTCTGCCAACCCTTGGCTTAGCTGAGCCTGATTGTAGAAGTACCAAGCACCTCCCATATCTTGCCCTCGTCCGGCACCCCGCATTTGCGTGTGCTGAAAATGAGCAAATCTATCCCTATTCTCTTGCTCCTCTTGCCTTAAACGTTCCTCCTCATCCCTCACCTTGCGGATCAGCTCGGCAATTAGGTTGTCGCGATCCTTTGTGCTCATTGCTGCTACCCGCTGCAGACTATCCTCATGTGAGATAATATTTAGGTTCTCAACCAGTTTAGTGAGGTTTTGCGTTTTTATCTCCAGCTCCTTATAGTGTGGATACTCCTCGTCCAGCGCATTATAAGCGCTATCATAGTATGCTTGGCATACCGTATAGTTTGGTTTCTCAAAGTAGTAGTCGGCCAAAATAAGGTACGACATCCCCTTTTGGTGATTATTCTTTACACTCTTTTGTGCCGAAAGCTGATAGTACTCAATGGCCTTATCCATATCCCCTCTCGACTTCTCAATATTCCCTAACGCAAAATAGATCTGATCGAGGTATTCAATGTTTTTCTCATCTTTGACCATTTTGGTCAACGCTTTTATGAGATCGCCACTCCCTTTGCCTCCGGTAAAATTGGATGCCAGATTCACTTTGGCATTAAAGCTCATCTCATAGTTAGGATTAAGATCCAAAACTTTCTTAAAGTACTTGTTGGACTGGGTATAATCCTTTTTCTCTTGGTATAGCTGCCCTAGTAGATAGTTGTATCTCTGCTTATGCAGCCTGTCGGGAGCATTATCCAACGACAGTTTTAGCTGCTCAATGGCAGATTCTGTTTGTCCCTTTTTTTGGTAGTAGTACGCCCACGATGAGCTCAATAGGTGTTTAAACTGCTTATTTTGTGGATATTTGCGATTAGTGCTCATGGCCCTTAGGCGCTCTTCGCCCGACACCATATCATCGGCAAACATATCAAGCCGTGCCAACCAAATATTAGATTCGTACCACATGGGGGTTTCCGGAAACTGAATAAGCATATACTCAAAGGTCATCCGTGCCTCGTCATAGCTCCCTTTCCAGGTTCGTGCTTGCCCAATGAGCAGCCAAGCTTGGCGCACCCAATGCACAAACTCATTCTGATTGTAAAACTGCTTATCCTTGGCCGTTTGTACTCCCTTCTTTTTATCGGGTTTAACTTTAATGGAGTGCAAATTGATCAGGTCGGTACATTTGGTGATAGTCCTATCCATATCGCCCCCCACCGTACCGGTAGCCCTCTTTTGATCGGCCATAAGTATGGGTAAGGGGAATGTGTAGTTATACTCAAAATCTTTTTCTACCCTTTTTATGGCATTATTGTAGCTCACCCTAGCATTAAAATAGTAGTTGTACTTTGAGGTGAGGTTATGGTATGCACGACTGGCGGTAGTGTTCTTTTTTGTAGAACAACCCCAACCGGTAAGCATGATTATGAGTAAAATAAACCCAAAAAGAATGGTTTGTTTCTGTGTCCGCATTATGAAGGATTAAAGCTGCTGATACTAAAACTATTTTATCTGTAGGATATTGCAATTCCCCGAAAATTTACGCTACAATATTACCAAAAAAACTGAATACTAGAGAACCTTAAAGAGTGCATCTGCCCCCTTCGCTAGAAAAGTGCACGGGCCATCATGGACCCGCTATGCACCACCTTACCCGAACCCAGATACCGGCCCTGATACCCAAATTCTAGCTCAAAGAGCTTGGAAATCCGCTGCCTAAGGGTTGCCTCCCAGGTAACATTCTTCCCCGATTGCAATCCTTTCATCATCTCGTAAGCCACCGACGACTGTGTATTCCCGACAAATGTGTTGTTTACAAACGACACTCTGGTCATAATGCTCCCCTTGCCCGAAAAGGCCAAATCTCCCTTTAAAAAGTATTCTGCCGATTCCAAACTCTCGTTGCCCAACACATTGGCCGACTGTAAATACTTAACTCCCGCCTCGGCCTGATGCTGATTTTTGCTCATGAATTGCAATGAGCCTTTTAGCTCCTCCGCAAGGATGGAGAAATCCCTATGGTGAAAGTATTCCGAAACCGAATGACTCCCCGACTTCTCTCCCTCGGCTCGCAACGAAAGGTATTGACCCAAACCCACCCAGGCTGAAACCCTGTGGGTTTCATGGTGCTTATGCTCAAATCCATTGGCCAGGGTTACCTTTCCGGCACCCTTTAGATAGGTGTACTCGGTCCCAAAAGCTCTGCTGCTCCGATTGTATGCCAACGAGTTTCGAAAATTAACCGATAAGCTGGTAATCAGGGTATCATCAACATTTCCTGCCAGTGGGTTTGCATACCTTTCAAAATCGGCATACCGATTTTTTTGACGGGCTCTGTACGAGGTTTGATTGCTAAGCCGTGAGATATGCTTGGCAAAGGAGTTTTTACTCTTAATGATACGACCGGGATTAAGACTACTTGATAGGCTTAGGCTATTGCTATGTACACTAATCAGCTTAGCCCCCGGAAAATTAATCCGAATAAATCTGGCTTCATCCGAGTAGTTGGCAATCTCAAACTCATCGGGTTCCATAATGCCGTTGCCGTTGTAATCAATCCATGTGTAAACACCTTGCCCTGCGGGCACTTCCATATAGTAGTACTCCATACCGGGTTCCAATCCCGAGCTCAGCTCATAGCCCCCGCCAACCACCCAAAAACCTTTAAGAATGCGGTTGGAATATTCAAATCGTCCCAAAGCCGTACCCTCACGACTAATTGGCTCAACCCTGTTTTCGTTGGGTTGCAGCTTTCGGTAACCCAATGCTGCCGTAATGCTCCCTGCTTTTTTACTCTCCCCCACAATGGTGGCCTCTACCTGATGCGCGCTGTGCGCCCACAACATCGATTCGTTATAGGGTGTATAGTCCTCCCGATAGGTGTGCTCTATGGATGCCCGAATGGGGAGGGTGTCGGGTAGCGAGATGGAAGATTTTAGCTGATACCACTCTGCACTTTGGGGTTGTATAAGGATTGATTGGAGATGCTTAGCCACCAAATGCTCCATCTCGCCCGTAACAGAAAAGTTAATGAGTCCAACAGAGCTGGCCAAGGCCATTTTGGCCTTATAAAAGTTCGATTGAGCTGTTGTATCCTTCGATTCTACCATAGACCCCTGCCACATGGCTGTTACCCGTTTTACCTTATTCCAGCCCGATAGTGCAGCCCTATTACCCGCATACCATTGACCTACCGAAAAATGTTGCCCTTCCACTCTGCTAAACAGCTTCCCTTGGCGTTCAATGCTGCTCCACACATCCAACATCTGCTCATCACCTCCGGTAAGCAATTCGGGCTCAATGTTCCAATCCCTTTCAAACTCAATAGGCCTGAACCGTTCTATCGCTCTAAACCCATGGGTTGTTTTAAGAGCACTCCCACCCAACCTAACCTGAGTGCCGTTTTTGAATGGTTTAAGCCCATGCTGAACACCCAACCGGAATGCATGACCCAAATTATCCTCATTGCCAATCCTCGAAAAGGTGTTTAAATCGGTGTTGCTAAGCGCATAACCAGCCGATATGGACGACTCCTCCTGAAGTTGGTATGCCATACGTGTTTCCACCATTTGACTTTTCTTTGGGGTAACCAAACGGCGTACCGGTTCATAGCTGCCCTGTGGTTGCCCGCCAATGGGTGCAACCCAGCTATATACCCTGCCGTTAGCCAATCCAAACTCAGGAACATATGAACCTTTACCCTCACCCACATGCGTAAAGTAAACCCGATAAACCTCTGCCTCCGAATTGGTTGTGTACCTGTAAATCGGATAAGTTTGCCCGTCTACAAGCGTATCTACCTTTTCGTACTGTATCTTTTCCGGATCAAAGGTTATACGGTCTACCTGTGGGTAAAAGGCCAGCTCCTGGTCATTCCCTATGGTAGACAGGTACTGCTTTTGCTCATCGGTCAGGTCTTGATCATAGGATTGGTTACGGCTATCCTGTTCCGAAAAAAGGGATACCCCCCAATGCCATCGCCCTTTGGTTTGATCCACATTGGCAAAGGAGGTAAACCGCGCATAGCTACGCTCCGAATACTCAAACTCTACCACCACTCGGCTCTTTCCGGTTATGGGCATTCGATGAGTAAAAGTTAGCTCCGCCGAATTGTAATCAATGGTGTAGTGGGCATCCTCTCCCCTTTGTAGCAAAACACCGTCAACATAAACCCGCTCTGATCCTGACAGAATAATGATATAGGGTTCTCCCCCTTCGCCCCTAAGGCGATAGGGTCCCTGATTCCCCTCAACGCCCTGCAGCTGGTTTCGGGAAAACCTTCCCTTGGGCACGGCCAATGCCGCTGTAACCCTTAAGGTATCATTCTTATTTCCATAGGTATCCTTATAGGCAAGTCCCTGAACATTGCGACGGAAGGTGAGTAACGATCCTTCCGTTGGAGTGCTCAGCTCAATATCTCCGGCTTGCAATGAGAATTGATTACGATAAACCCGAAGGTGGATATGGTCGAACTCCTCCAGCCGATGGGTAGACCCTTCGGGTTGAAGGGGAATTGCCCGATCCGATATGGCCCCCTCAAGCATAAGCCCACTCCCCAGCTCACCATTAAAGGCAAGATTCATGGTTGAGTTGACCGACAAACCCTGATTGTCCCCCAGCCGAATACCTCGGGAGATTGACCCTTTGGTCTGAATCATATCGTCATGCGTTTTCCCGTCCACATCATCCCACGACCCATCAGTTCGGAACCTGTTCATCAGGCTGTCGGGCGAAAGGGCCAGCCCATAATTGCGTTTAGCAAAATGCGGCTCAAGCAAAAGCGGTAAGACCCGATATTCAATAAACAGCGTATCCTTCTCTTGCAGAATGGGAGAGAGGATTAGCCTCGCCTTGGATGCGTTAATGTGGAATAAGGTGCTGTCCACTCTGTACCCTTTGCTGTCCCTTAGCACAACACTGCCCGGTATAAAGCTTAGGCTATCCACAAAAAGGGTATCCACAGAAGGAATCACCATTTTTCGCCTAAAGTTATCCAGCCCTTGGGCCCACAATGCTGTGTGCCAAAGGAGGAGAAGAGCAGCTATGGATATTAGGCGTTTCAAACAATGGATGTTTACAGTTACACAACGGTCAATTAACAAAATTAGCTTAAACGAGTAAATAATTCATGAATCCTTTATGCGCCATAGGAGAAATCCATCTTTTACTCCTTTGGGAGGGGTTGTCTGTGGATAACTTCAATCTGAACTAACCCATACTTTTTATACCTTTACGCTCTCTAACGGTTTTGAGCCAAAATCATTGTAAAGTCAGCCCATGATACCCCAAAATACTGTAGACAGGATTATTGCCACGGCCGATGTGGTGGATGTGGTGAAAGATTTTGTTTCGCTTAGCAAGCGAGGGGTTAACTTTCTTGGGCTTTGCCCTTTCCATAACGAGAAAACTCCCTCTTTTAGCGTGAGCCCCTCTAAGGGTATTTACAAGTGCTTTGGTTGTGGCAAGGGGGGCAATGCCGTCAACTTTATTATGGAACACGAGCAGCTCAGCTATGTGGAGGCGTTGAAATACCTAGCCAAAAAGTATAATATAGAGGTTGAAGAACGAGAGCTAACCCCCGAGGAAAGGGAGCAGCACACCCTACGCGACAGCCTGATGGTGGTAACCGCTTGGGCACAGCGATACTTTTCGGACAATCTCACTAAGTACAGCGAAGGGAAGAATGTGGGTCAAAGCTACCTTAGGGAGCGGGGGATAAGACCCGATGTGATTGAAAAATTTCAGCTGGGCTATGGTCTCGAAGAGCGTACTGCACTTACCCAAGAGGCTCTCCGAGGGGGCTACAAACAGGAGTTTTTGGTGAAGAGCGGCCTAAGCATCGGTCGCGACGACGGAACTGCTTTCGACCGATTTAACGGCAGGGTAATATTCCCCATCCACTCCATCAGCGGAAGGGTGATTGGCTTTGGTGGGCGCATTTTGCGCAATGATGCCAAAACGGCCAAGTACCTCAATAGCCCCGAGAGCGAAATATACCATAAAAGTAGTATCCTTTACGGTATCTACTTTGCCAAAAAGACTATTACACAGCTGGATAAATGCTACCTTGTGGAGGGCTACACCGATGTTATCGCTTTTCACCAGGCGGGTATTGAGAACGTGGTGGCCAGCTCGGGCACTGCACTTACCCCCGATCAAATACGACTCATAAAACGCTTTACCCAAAATGTTACCGTTATTTTTGATGGCGATGCAGCTGGAATAAAAGCCTCGTTACGGGGTATCGACCTTATTCTGGAGGAGGGGCTTAATGTTAAGGTGGTTCCGCTGCCACAGGGCGAAGACCCCGACGGGTTTGCCCGATCCCAAAGCGCTTCGCAGCTAGCAGAGTACATTGCCAAGCATGAGGTCGATTTTATCAACTTTAAAGCAAACCTGTTGCTGGACGAAGCCAAGAATGACCCCATCCAACGGGCAAACCTGATTCGTGATATTGTAAGATCGGTGGCCGTTATCCCCGAGAGCATCACCCGATCGGTGTACATTAGGGAGTGCACACGGATTCTTGATGTGGATGAAGCGCTTCTCTACTCCGAAGTAGCCAAACAGCGCAGGGCAAGGATGGAGAAAATTTTGGGCAAAGACCTACAGCCTTTACCCATCACAAATCCTCCGTCGGCAAAGCAAACCCCAAGCCTGCCCGGATTTATTGATAATGTGTTTTGCGAAGAGCAGGAAAAGGAGATTCTCTACTTTTTGCTAAAGCACGGGGCTGAGGTGTTTTTCGAAATCTCATCGGAGGATGAGCTTGAACCCGCTACAACGGTTACCGTGGGTCAGCATATCATTAGCGAAATTTTGAGCGATGACCTTGAGTTTAAGAACTTAGCGTACAAAAAGGTATTCGATGAGTACCGAAAGATGTTGGAGGAAGGCGAAGCGTTTGATAATCGCCACTTTATCAACCATGCCGATCCCGATATCAGCCGACTGGCTGTTGACCTGCTCACTACTCAGCATAAGCTGAGTAAGATTTGGGCTAAGCACAAGGCAATGCCTTTGGAAGAGGGCGATTTCTTGCATTCGGCCGTACCCAAAGCCATAATGGTTTACAAAACAAAGATTACCCAGCTGGCTATTCTTGATCTGCAGGCTCAGCTAAAGGAAGCGCATCAGCAGGACGACACCCAAAAGCTCACCGAGCTGCTCCAGCGCTTAAAGGCCATTAACAGCCTTAAAACACAGCTCTCCAAAGAGATTGAAAGAATTATTCCGTAGTTCGACTGACAGTACTGGTAAGGTAGAACGGGATAGCCTCTTGTTACGATGTTATCCCCAGCCCGCTTTTAAGGGTTATTGGTATGTGATGCTTCGGGTGATCCGATTCTCCAACTTCTTCTTTTTAATCTTATCCTTTTTGCCTAAGGTTACCTGATAGGTGCTCTTTTCAATCCAATTCCCCTTGGAGTCGTACTCATACTCA
>CAZKPD010000044.1:0-18487 GCA_964554585.1 uncultured Rikenellaceae bacterium | reverse complement strand
TTACATTTAGTGCAAATGAGGGTTATAAGCTAGCCAATGTAATGGTTGACGGAGTGAATGCTCCCGATGCAGTTTCGGCGGGTAGCTATACCTTTGCCAATGTGGTTGCACCTCATACCATTGTGGCAGAATTTGAAGTTATAACCTATACCATATCAGCCTCTTCATCAGAGGGTGGAGCGATTAATCCCACAGGGGATATTATTGTAAACCACGGAGAAAACCTTACGTTTACCTTTACCGCTGATAATGACTATAGGTTGGATTTGGTTTTAGTGGATGGTGTTAATAATCCGGAAGCAGTTGATGCAGGCTCATATACGTTTAGCAATATTATTGCCGACCATCAAATTGAAGCAGTGTTTGCTCCCATATCCGGTGTAACCACCAACGGATTGAGCCAGATAGCTGTTTACCCAAATCCTGTAGCAGATAAAATCACTATTAGCAATGAGAATAACCTAATGAAAACAGTGGTTATCATTAGCTTGTCAGGGAAAGTGGTAAGGCAAATAGATAATATTAATTCTCATGTTTTGGAAGTTGACGTATCCTATCTTCCTAGAGGTGGATATATTATTAGCGTTGACGGGATTGCCAAAATGATTGTTAAAGATTAGTTAGTTAAGAGGACCCTTTAGTGTGTTAGGTCGAGAGCTGCAATTTTGCAGCTCTCGATTTTTTTATGGAGTAATTGAATCGGGTTTGGGCAAAAGTGCTTATGCCAGCTCATTTTATCAGAAGTAGGGGCTGCGTGTATCGAAATCGCAATTTATGATAATATGATTTGGGGAGAACACTACTCCTTGTGTCTTCTCATGGTAACCTCTAAAAAAAGCAGGACTAGGGTAATGGAAATAAAAAAGAAGAGTTCGAACAAACCCGTATTCCCAAAAAGGAATAGTAAGGTTATGGATCCTCCTACGGAGAGCATCAGCAGGAAGAAAGAGATGGAGTAAAACTTATCGTCAAACGCCTTAATATACTTAAGGAAATAGTAAATGGATGCCACAAGTGAAAACCCAAAAAGCGCTCCATAAACCGCATGTAATCTATGTAGTATGGGCCATAGCTCTTCAATAGCGGGAGTTAATACGGTTAGTACTAAGAAAATACCTGACCATATGAGGTTTTCTCTTGCTTTTTTATGTTTGAATGCCCCCAGCTTAAAGATATGAAGTACTAATAAAATGAGTAAACCCGCTGTTGTAATTCCCCAGATTACAAACTCTAAATAGGCATCAAATCGGTTGCCTATCATGCTTAGGGTGTAATCCAAAGGGGACTCTCTTGTGCCAAACGAAAGGGTTATTGCTACTATAATTGTGCTAGTAATGATGGCAAACCAATCTTCAAATTTTACCTTAAGCTTAGACATGTAACACGGTTTTTGGAAGCTATGAAAAGAAGTGACGACAGATTCCTTCTACCAAAAACCATAAAAATAAGTAAAATAGCTGAAAGGCCAAATGTAGGGTATAAGGGGGTATGATTAGATGGGAAGCAAATTTTTGGTATATTGGTTTAGAAAAAGATTGAATAATATGTAAACTCCTTTTTGGATAAGGTGCTGTTAATCAGTACTAAACTTAATGTTGCTTTTATGAGAATAGAGAAGATTTTAGTAATGTTGATACTGTGGTTGGGTGGGTCATCATTTTTATTTGCGCAGCAAGGGTTTGTTCACCAAAACTCAGAAAAATATGTGTGGCCCACCGATAAGGAGGTGCTTGAAAAACTGAACCATTGGCAGGATTTAAAGTTTGGTGTGCTTTTTCACTGGGGGTTATATTCGGTACCCGGTATTGTAGAGTCGTGGTCAATATGCTCAGAGGATGTGGATTGGATACCTCGCGATAGTACCATTGCCTATGAAGAGTATAAAAAATGGTATTGGGGACTTCAGGATAAGTTTAATCCAACCCAATTCGATCCGGAGCAGTGGGCCAAAGTGACCAAAGATGCGGGTATGAAATATATGATTTTCACTACTAAGCATCACGACGGGTTCAGCATGTTTGATACAAAGCAGACCGATTTCTCAATAATGAACGGACCATTTAAGGATCATCCAAGGGCAAATGTCACAAAATATATTCTGGAAGCTTTTAGGAATAAGGATTTTATGGTTGGAACCTATTTCTCAAAACCCGATTGGCATAGTGAATACTACTGGTGGCCACGGTATGCTACTGCTAATCGTAATGTGAACTATAAAATAGATCGTCATCCCTATCGTTGGGAGAAATTCAGGCAGTTTACCTATAATCAGCTTGAAGAGCTGATGACAGGCTATGGTGATGTAGATATTTTATGGCTGGATGGGGGTTGGGTATCTCCATCAAGGCAGGATATTCAAATGGATAGAATAGCAGCAATGGCTAGGGCAAATCACCCCGGGCTTTTAATTGTTGATCGTCTGATTCATGGTGAATTTGAGAACTATCAAACTCCGGAGCAATCCATACCCGATGTACAGCAACCTTTCCCCTGGGAGAGCTGTATCACATTGAGCAATGACTGGGGCTGGATTCCCAACACCCAATTCAAGTCATGGCAGCAAGTTATAGCTCTATTAACCGAAGTAACTGCAAAAGGCGGAAACCTTCTATTGGGTGTAGGGCCAACCCCCGAAGGGATAATTCAGACTGAAGTGGTAGATGTGTTAAAAGGGGTGGGGAAATGGTTGGAAATTAATGGCGAAGCCATTTACAATACCCGTATCACTCCTATTTATCATAGCGCTAATGTGTGGTTTACAGCCCATAAGAATCAGAAAACGCTCTATGCAACCTATCTGCCCACAGAAGGAGCACAACGCGAAAAGTATTTTGAGTGGGAAGGCAATATACCCGTGAAGGGTTCCAAGGTGATTTTGCTTAAAACAGGTAAATCCGTTAAATGGCAACAGGTAGGTAATAGGGTAAGGGTTTTCCCTGATGCTAAACTTTTACAAGCGGGTGAAATCTTGGCATTCTCTTTTCAGATTGGAGAATAATAAAATCAAAGGGCACCAAAACTATTGGCCATTCAATTGGGTTATAACAAAAACGCCTCCAAATCTGGAGGCGTTTTTTATGTAAGTTTTTCTATTATGGTATAAATTCAAAAGCCAGCTCATCCAAGCAGAAGTAGGACGGAGTATTCATGCCCCATCCGCTATTATCGGATGAGGAGAGCGTAAAGATCAGCTTTGAGGAGCCGTCCAGCTCGTGTAGCTTAATACTTGTCCAATTGGTAATCAGCTTATCCTTTCCATCGCGATAATCAGCCAAATAGAAATCGATGCTACCCACCGTACGGTTTGCATTGTCGTATCCGGTGATGGTTAGCTTAAACCAGTCGCCGCTGGCAAAGGGTTGTGTAAAATCATCCCCATACTTAATAGTGTGGTAGGCATAGGTTGAGTTGGTAACTAATACGGATTTGGGCGAAACCTCTCTATCAAAGGTAACCGTAGCGCTTTCCTCATTCACGTAGGCTACAGCGTACACATTTTTCGGGTCAGCATTCTCGTCCACATAAGCGCTATACTGGTTTAGGAATCCGGGCGTTTCCATATCGGTCATATTGCTATATGCAAATCCTTCCCAGTATCCGCCCCACTCATACTCCTCGTAGAGGTTGTTAAATGTGGCAATGCCAAATGTTTGGCTTCCCCAGCCCACGCTGCCATTCCAATAGCTTTCGGGGTCCAGCGCAATGCTCTGAAAGTTAATGTTCTGAAAAAGGGGCGGAGTATCAAGTTTTATACAAGAGTTAAGGGATACAACGGCTAATAGTAGTACCGCACCTGCAGATTTTTTAAGAGAAATCATAGCTATAAATTAAGGGTTAATTAGTTTTACCGATTCTAACCACAAAGGAACTCAATTATTTTTGATTTTCTTATGCCGATAGCTGTTTGAAACATTAAAAAACGCCAAGCCTCAGGCTCTGCTGAAACTTGGCGTTACTAGAGAAAATCCTGTTAGGTTTTTTATAGGGATATTTCTTGGGCTACTCTAAAGGATTTTGCCTAAATTGGTTGTTGCAATTAAGCTTGGCATCAGCTAATCTAATCCTCACATATTTGGGTGAATAAGTATGAACAAATTGGGCATATAAATGAGATGCACAAGTTTAAAAATGAGAATCAGAAAACAAGTAATTCTTTATTTAGACTATTGTATAAATGCTTAAGTTAACCTTAAGGTATTGGCTTTTTCTTTTTAGTGTTATAATACTAACTCTACAAGGTTGTAAGTTCATTGAAAATGAATTTGTTAATGACATTAATGATACCATACACATAGATATTACTGTAGACACAGATATTTTCAAGTTTTACTCTAATGAGAAAAATGGCTTTGATAAGCTGGTCAAAGAATATGAAGACGTAAACAATAGAGAAAAACTATTTATTGACTATGAGAAAAAAAATATAAAATACAGCTTAGAACCTTTGGATACCTTTCGTTTTTTTCCAGCACTTTCTTACCGAAAAGATACTCTACACATAATAAAAGAAATAAAATTTATTCGTAATACAGACACTTTAGTTGTTGATGATCAATTTGATTATTATTTCATGTTTCTTGATCAAGATAAGATTTTCTCTTTTAAATTTTTCAATGAAATACAGGATATTAGCTCAATGAAAATTGACATAAAGAATTAGAACTAAAATCTATTATGCTGCAATGCCCCAAAAGGTATTAATATGCAAATGAACTTAAATTTATTTACGCTCATACATTCACTAAAAAGAAATATACGACAAATGGAAAAAAACAGTGTACAACAAAGGGCACATCGCATGCCCCTGGTCTATCCTTCAGGATTATTGACTATATTAGTGGTTCAATTAATCCACCCAAAAATGGGTGGGTAAGGATGACTAAGTTAGACTTAATAAAAGATTTGTAACGCTTGATAAAAAACCGTTCTGCAAGTGTCTCTTTTGGGTTTTGCCGATACATGAGCAGAAGTTCAAAACTCCAAAGAGCCATTTCTTTACTTTACATACTAATGGCAGTAGAGTTAAATAAAATTATATTTTGTAGATTGTCTACACGAAAATATATTTGCGAAATCAAAATGACAAGAAAATTCTTTTTATATTTGTAACGTCATTACAAAGGAATAAATTTTGAAGCTGCTGGTAAAAGATATTACATACATCCAAACTGGATTATTTGCAAAGCCTTCGGGCATTGGAGAATTGGTGTATCTACAATCCAAGCATTTTGACGAATATGGTCAGTTGCACGCTGTTTTACATCCCGACTTGATAGCTGACGGCATTTCCGAAAAGCACTTACTGAAAGATGGTGATGTTCTTTTTGCTGCTAAAGGGACTAAAAATTTTGCAGCCGTTTTTGAAAACCACAATGAACCTTCTGTGGCTTCCACTTCTTTTTTTGTTATCAGGCCAACTGACAACAAAGTGATACCCCAGTATTTGGCCTGGTTCCTTAATAACCGTAACACCCAAACTCTTTTAAAAGGCCAAGCCATCGGAACTTCCATTCCTTCAATTTCAAAACAGGTTTTAGAGAATCTGGAAATAGCATTACCAAGCATTGAAACCCAAAAGACGATTCTGCAAATCACAAAGCTCCGAAACAAGGAAAAATCTTTGAAGCAGGAAATTGAAACACTCAGAGAAAAACAAATTCAGGCGATGCTGCTGGAGGCTGCTTCGCAATGATGAATTATAAATGATAAATTATGAACGAAAGAAACACCAATAATAAACAGAATCCACTGAAAGACAAATCGTTTTAGTTTGCACTTAGTATAATTAAGTTCTATAAATTTCTAACTGAATATAAACGAGAGTACATCATGAGTAAGCAACTTTTACGTTCTGGAACATCAATCGGAGCTAATATTCGGGAGGGTCAAAATGCCCAGAGTAAAGCAGATTTCATTAATAAATTCTCCATTGCTCAAAAGGAATGTGATAAAACCCTTTATTGGTTAGAGTTGCTGCACCAATCAGAATACTTAGAAGAAGATGCATTTAAAAAAATCCATTCCGATGCTTCTGAACTTTTAGAAATGCTCCGAAGCTCCATCCTAACCACCAAACAAAACATCCATAATCCATAATTCATAATCCCAATGACAAAAGTAACTCAGAAAGATATCAACGATGCAGTTTGGAAAGCTTGCGACACCTTTAGAGGTAGCATTGACCCAAGCGTGTACAAGGACTATGTGCTTACCATGCTATTTCTGAAATATCTCAGCGATGTGCATGACGATAAAATGGAAGGGTATCTGAAAAAGTACAGCGGTGATGTGGAACGTGCTAAACGTGCCATGCAGCACGAACGCTTCATTGTGCCCGAGCATAGCCACTTTCAATTCCTTTACGATTCCAGAAATGAGGCCAATATTGGCGAGTTGATAAACATTGCTCTAGCCGACATGGAGGAGAGCAACCGCGAGAAGTTGTATAGCGAAGATGGTGCAGGGATATTCCAAAACATTGACTTTAACAGCAGCAAACTGGGTGAGCCAAAAGACAAAAACACCCGATTGAAAACCCTACTTATTGATTTCAAATCCGACAAGTTGGACCTACGCCCTTCGCATTTGGATGGCAACGATATTATTGGAGGCGCCTACATGTTCCTGATTGAAAATTTTGCCAGTGATGCAGGAAAAAAGGCGGGTGAATTTTTTACACCAAAAGAAGTTTCCACACTAATAGCGAAGCTCACCAAATCAAAACCAGGTTCACGCATTAGTGACCCAACCTGCGGTTCGGCTTCTTTATTAATCAAGGCAGGGAAAGAAGTTGGCTCCGATAATTTTTCTCTCTACGGACAAGAAGCCAACGGCAGTACCTGGGCTTTGGCGATAATGAATATGTTTCTACATGGGTTTGACAATGCCACCATTCGATGGGGAGACACTATCCGCAACCCGAAACTAAAAGAAGGCGATACGCTGATGAAGTTTGATACCGTAGTGGCAAACCCTCCTTTTTCTTTAGATAAATGGGGTAAGGTAGAAGACAAGGACGGCGATAAAACCACGATAAATTACGATCCCGAAACCGACAAGTACAACCGTTTTTGGAGAGGCGTACCGCCCAAGAGTAAAGGTGACTGGGCTTTTATCAGCCACATGATTGAAACGCTGAACGAACACGGGAAAGCAGGAGTGGTAGTCCCGCATGGCGTATTATTCAGAGGAGCAAGTGAAGGAAAAATCCGGAAGAAGGTAATTGAAGAAAATCTTTTAGAAGCGGTAATTGGTCTTCCCGCCAACCTGTTTTACGGAACGGGTATTCCGGCCGCCATTCTGGTATTCAACAAGGCCAAAACCACTAGCAGCGTTCTGTTTATAGATTCCAGTAAACACTATGAAAGTGCCAAAAATCAAAACAAGCTACGTGAAAGCGATATTGAACATGTTGTAAACACGTACCGTGATTTTACAGCGGGAAAATCGCAGCCCGGTGTGGTGGAAGATAAGTACAGCTATGTAGCTACCTTTGAAGAGATAGAAGAGAACGACTTTAACCTGAACATCCCCCGCTACGTGGACACCTTTGAGGAGGAACCCGAGGTGGATATTGCTGCGGTGCAGCAAGAGATTGACCAACTAAAGGGAGAATTGCAGGAGGTGGAAAAGGAAATGGAGAAGTATTTGAAAGAATTAATGAAGTAGATTATGAAGTTCCAGTATGCATCCGATCTTCATTTAGAGTTCCCGACGAATCGTGAGTTCATTCAGAAGAATCCATTGATTCCTGTTGGAGATATTCTCTTATTGGCAGGAGACATTGTGCCCTTTCATTTGATTGACGAGCATCGGGATTTTTTTAAATATTGTTCCGATCTTTTTGAGTTTACATATTGGGTTCCGGGCAATCATGAATACTACGGCGGAGAGTTGTTGAATAGAACAGGAAAATTCATGGAGAAAATTGAACATAATGTCTATTTACTAAACAATAACACTGCTCATCATGGAAATACCAGTTTAATCTTTTCAACTCTTTGGACGCCAATTTCAGAAGAGAAAGCTTGGTATATTCAAAATGGACTAAATGATTATAGGGTAATAAAAGATGAAGGAAAGCTGTTCACAACATCTCATTCTACAAGATTATTTGAAGAAAATCTGGAATTTTTAAAAGAAGCTATTAAGGATAATCAATGTGAAAAAAGCATTGTGGTAACGCATCATGTTCCAACCTTTCAGCATTACCCTGAGGAATATAAAAACAGTGCTATCAATGAAGCCTTTGCAACGGACTTAGACTACTTTATTGAGAATAGTGGTATTGATTATTGGGTTTATGGGCATCATCATCGAAATACAAAACCTTTTGCCCTTGGAAATACTGAACTACTGACAAATCAGCTGGGCTATGTAAACTACAATGAACACCATGATTTTAACTCTAATAAATTAATTGTAACAAAATTAGATTAATAAACGTATATTTGCACAATAAACAGTGTTCGTTTATCATTCATAATTACGTTTATCATATTATTTATGAATAAGTTAAAACAATATATAGAAGAAGTTACTGGGGAAACAATTCAACTTGTTCCTGTTCGAGGCAGTCAGCTAGGTAAATTACCGTTTTACTTAATGGAGGGTTACAATTTTTTTGATGCCAATTTATTGGGTAGAGAACTTCTATTGGCTCAACCCAAAATGGCAGAAGAAATAAGCATATTACAACTCAGTAAACATCAAGAGATCCTTAAGGATACTATGGAAAAACCCATTGTTTTTGTATTTGATTACATTGAGGCATTCTATCGAAAAAGACTCATTGAAAGACATCTTAATTTTATTGTACCTGATAAGCAGTTATTTATTCCTGAGCTTTTTGTGGATTTACGCGAAAGTTACGATAGATCTAAAAGTCAACAAGAACAAACGAAATTATTACCAACTGCTCAATTCGTACTGCTCTATCATTTGCTGTATCGAAACGGCAATGACAATATTGAAAATTATGCATTCAAAGATTTGGCTAAAAAATTGGGATATACTCCAATGGCAATCAGTAAGGCAGTAGATAATTTGAAAAATCATGGCCTGATTAGCGTAGAAGGAAGCAAGGAAAAACACATTGTGTTCGACTTGAAACGAACTGAACTATGGCATAAGGTAAACGAACGAAATTTACTCATAGACCCTGTTCTAAGACGGGTGTATGTAGATGAATTACCTAAACAAGCAGTATTGAAGACAAATACTTCGGCTTTGCCCCAGTACACGGAAATGAATCCAAGCAGACAACAATTTTATGCCATTGAAAAAACAGCATTCTATGCACTTCAACGCAACAAAGAATTAGTAAATCTGAATGAGTATGAAGGAGTGTTTTGCCTGGAATTATGGAAATACAATCCCATTCCTTTAATGGAAGGACTAAATCTTGACAACGGTGTGGTAGATCCACTGTCGTTATATATAAGTTTGAAAGATGAACACGATGAACGAATAGAAATGGCACTTAACCAAATTATTGAAAACTATATATGGTAAGAGGCATTGACATATTTAAACGCTACTTTGAAGCATATCTTGATAATTATGTGATTATCGGTGGTACAGCTTGCGATATCTTAATGGAGGAAGCAGGATTTATACCACGAGCCACAAAAGATATTGACCTCATTTTAATTGTAGAGGCACTCACTTCCGAATTTGTAGAGAAATTTTGGGATTTTGTAAAAGAAGGCGCTTATGAACGTCAGGAAAAAAGCACTGATGAGCGAAAGTATTACCGTTTCATAAATCCAGAAAATAATGATTTCCCATATCAGATAGAGCTGTTTGCTAAAACGCCCGATGGTGTTGAATTACAAGAACCTACGCACCTCACGCCAATCCCTGTAGATGATGATCTATCCAGCCTTTCGGCTATACTAATGAGTGATGACTATTACAATTATTTGCGAGAGAATTGTGTACAAGGGAATGGATTGCAATTAGCCAGTCTATATGCGCTCATCTGTCTTAAAGCGAAAGCTTATTTGGAAATTAGTGAACGTATTGCGAATGGTGGGATTGAAAATGCTAAGCACCTGAAGAAACACAAGAATGATGTGTTCAAATTAGCCGCAATGCTTCCCGGCAATAGTGAATTTGAACTTCCTGAGCGTATAAAACAAGACCTCAAAAAATTTTTAGAGACAATAAAAGAGCAATTACCCGATAAGGTCATTTATAAAGACATGGGAATACCTACTTTAAATTCAGACTTAGTATTAATTCAGTTAATGAAAAGTTTTAAAATAGTTTAAATGAATCCAAAATATAAAATAATGCCAAATGATACCAAAGGGATATAAAAATACTGCAGTAGGAATTATTCCTAGTGATTGGCAGTTGAAGCATTTTGAAGATATCGCAGGTATTGATAAGGAAAGTCTGAATGGAAGCACTTCAAAGGATTATGAATTTGATTATATCTCTTTATCTGATGTAGACTCAGATGATTTTCAAATTGAAACGACAAGACAGGTATTTGCTTTTGCTCCTTCACGAGCAAGAAGAATTGTTAAGCAGGGAGATATTTTAATGTCAACTGTTCGACCAAATCTTCAAGGATTCTCAATAATAAGAAATGAAGTAAATGACTTAATCGCCTCAACAGGTTTTGCGGTAATTACTGCTAAAAAATGCAGTAACGAGTATATGTTTCAATTTTTATTTAGTTCTGGAATTGAAAGGCAGTTTTATCAATTATTAGTTGGCTCAAATTATCCTGCAATTAATTCTTCTGATGTTAGAAAGCTAAAAATCCCCCTTCCCCCACTCCCCGAGCAAAAAGCCATAGCCCAGGTACTCAGCACGGCAGATGCTGCCATACACACCACCGAAAAACTCATTGCCCAAAAAGAACTCCGAAAAAAATGGCTGATGCAGCAGCTGCTGACGGGGAAGAAGCGGTTGAAAGGGTTTGGTGGGGAGTGGAGAGAACTACATATCCGCGATGTTGCCAAAGAAGTAAGCATTAGAAATAAAAGTGACAAACAACTAACTGTTCTATCATGCACTAAGTACGATGGACTAGTTCCTTCACTTGAATATTTTGGTAGAAAGATTTTTGCTGATGATGTGAGCACTTACAAGATTGTTCCTAAAAATCATTTTGCCTATGCAACAAATCACATTGAGGAAGGCAGCATAGGCTATCAGGAAATATTCGACGAAGCATTAATTAGTCCTATGTACACAGTTTTCAAAACGAATAAAACTGTAAACGACATATTTTTCTTCCGTTTGCTAAAATCACATTCTCTAGTTTATCAGTACCAAAACAGAATGGAAGGCTCTATAGATCGTAGAGGTGGTTTGCGTTGGGATACCTTCTCTATCATAAAAATAAAACTCCCAACCTTTGCCGAACAAACCGCCATAGCCCAAGTACTGCATGCAGCCGATAAAGAAATCAGCCTGCTTAAAGCTAAAGCAGAGCAATTGAGGGAGCAGAAAAAGTGGTTGATGCAGGTGCTGCTGACGGGGAGGGTGAGGTTGAAAATTAATGCTAATACAGAATAGATATGGCAAAGAGGCTACAACGAATCGCAATTGCATATGATTTTGATGGAACATTAGCTCCGGGCAATATGCAGCAACACTCATTCATTCCACAACTTGGAGTTGAAAGCGGCGCATTCTGGAAAGAAGTAAAAGACATTGCAAAAGGAAACGACATGAATGAAATATTGGCTTACATGCACCTTATGCTTAAAAAAGCTCAAGAAAAAAATATTCCAATTACAAAAAGGGCATTTGTAGAACATGGAAAAGGTATGCCATTATTCCCTGGTGTTAAAGAGTATTTTAAGAAAATTAATGCGTACGCTAAATCAAAAGGATTGGTTATCGAACACTACATTATTTCGTCAGGGCTTCGAGATATACTGAAAGGAACCCCTATTCATAAAGAGTTTGAAATGGTCTTTGCTTCAGCATATAAATATGATGTAAACGATGTTGCCGAATGGCCGGCATTGGCTATTGATTATACAAATAAAACTCAATTTCTTTTCAGGATAAACAAGGGCATTAAAAATGCTTGGGATAATGAGAGCATAAATAAATTTATGCCAGAACATAATAGACCAATGCCATTCAATCGAATGATTTATTTAGGTGATGGAGAAACAGACATTCCGGCTATGAAAATGATTAATTTTCAAGGTGGCAAATCAATAGCGGTCTATAATCCTAACACAAAAACGAAAGCAGGGCAAAAAGCTAAAAAAACAACCCTTGAACTTGTATCGCAGGGCAGAGCAAGCTATGTTGCTCCTGCTGATTACACTGAGGGTAGTTTTCTATTTAAAATCATTCAATTGTGTATTGATTCTATGGCAGCAGAAATCAAATTGCAAAATTTTAAAAAATAATTATGGCACGCAAAGAACGACACGTAGTTCCAAACCCGAAAGGTGGCTGGGATTCAAAAAAAGAAAATGCAGAGAGGGCATCTAAGCATTTTGAAACAAAAAAAGCAGCAATGGAATGGAGCCGCGAAAAGGCGAAACAGGAAAAATCTGAATTGATTCCACACGGTAGGGATGGTAAAATTCAGAATCCGAACAGCTATGGAAATGACCCTTGTCCACCAAAGGATAAAAAGCATTAACTTATGACTATAGCAGAATTAAAACAGCTTAAAGAAAGCGAGGATAGGGTTGAGTTTAAAGCAGCTACACACAACTTTTCTTATGCAGGTAGCGAGCATAGAGAGCAGGAAGAAAGACGAAAATGCTTTTTGGGTTATGTGGTTGCTTTTGCCAATGAGGGAGGCGGTATGCTTGTCTTAGGAATGGCAGATAAGCACCCCCACGATGTAGTGGGTAGCGATTTTGCACAAGGTAAAATCGGGAAATTAGAAGATGAAACCTACGGCCGTTTGGGCATTAGAGTTCGTATGGAAGAAGTCTACGAAGACGGATTGAGGGTCTTAGTTGCTCAGATTCCATCGCGACCTGTTGCCAAGATGATAAAGTTTGAAGGCGTACCATTGATGCGGGTAGGCGAAAGTTTGCGAAACATGAGTGATGAAGAAATGTTTACTATTCTTTCGGAACAAGAACCCGACTTTTCCGCTAAAGTTTGTGAAGGCATCAGCATAGCAGATCTGGATGAAACGGCCATCAAAAAGATGAAAGAAAGCTATGCCCGTAAGCAAAAGAATCCGGGCTTTCTGCAACTCAGCACCGAGCAGGTATTAACCGATTTAAAACTGTTGGAAAGCGGAAGACTCAATTATGCTGCTTTGATATTGCTGGCAAAAAAAGAAGTAATTCTTGCTAAACTACCCCAAAGCAAAACCATTTGGGAGTTTCGCAACAGCGAAGCACAAATTCACCACGATAGCCGTGTGGTAATTGATGAGCCTTTATTTATTGCCATTGACAGCATTTGGAAACTGATAAACCAACCTACGCTAAACCGGAAATATCCGGTACAGGTTGGTGCCTACATTTTTGATTTGTATGATTTTAATGAAGAAGTTATTCGTGAAGCTGTTCTGAACGCCATTGCTCACCGTGATTATACCATCACTAGTGAAGTGGTAATTAAACAATATCCCAATAAAATTACCATCACCAATCCGGGCGGTTTTCCCAAAGGCGTAACCATAGAAAATATCCTTACCGTAAGCAGCACACCCAGAAGCCGTTTGATGACCGAAATATTGGAAAAGACGGGGTTAGTAGAACGCAGTGGTCAGGGAGTAGATAAAATATTCTCCATCACACTTTCCGAAGGCAAAGCAGAGCCAGATTATCAAAATTCAGATATGTTTCAGGTTTCGCTAATGCTGCGAACTGAAATTATTGACAAGGCATTTCATGTATTTGTAAGCCAATACCAAAGCAGTGAAAAAGAACCCAAATTGGGTGTAGAGCAAATCATTACCCTTTGCAAAATCCGAAATGGTATTTTTCAAAATCTTAAAACAGAAATCGTAGGTCAGTTGGAAAAATCAGGATTGATTGAAAAAATTTCAGGACATACCAACCGATATACATTGTCGCAAGAATACCACGCATTGGTAAATGACGGTTTGAAAATCGGCAAAAGGTATTTGGTAAAAGAAATAGAGCTTATCCTATTGGCATTGCAAGGAAACGCTTTGAAGATTGGCGATTTAGAAGACTTATTGAAAGATTATCTATCAAGGAATCAGATAAACTATTTGAAGATGAAACTAATGGAAGATGATGTCCTGAAAGTAGAAGGTAAAATAAAAGGTGCTCGATATTCTATTGCTGATAAATATGTTGATTTAAGAGGCGATGTTTTACTAAGTGCAGTTATAGCAGAACTAAGAGGTAAATATGAATAAGCAGCTAATTGTCTATATGCCGTTAATGATTCTCTGTATGCTAAAGATAAAAGAGCTAATGAAGATGCTGAAAGAGATGGTGCTATTCTTTGTATTGCAGCTACTAGAGATAGTGCCATTAATACACGACTACTTAAAGTCGTTGATTATCAACGCTTTAAATAATTGTTTGCTTGTGTTTCAATTCTCTGTATTCGGATTCGGATTCTCTGCATTGGTTCCGGCATCTGGCAATTTCAATTCTCTGTATCGGGCAACCGATTCTCTAAAAATTAGAAAATAATGGACACACCAAGTTTTAAAGAAGACCATATCAGCCAGATTCCTGCATTGCAAATGTTGGTAAATTTGGGTTACACCTATTTAAGTCCGGCAGAAACCGACAGACAAAGAGGCGGTAAGACCACTAATGTATTGTTGGAAGATATTTTGCGGAAGCAGTTGAAGGAAATAAACAGCATACGAGTAAGTGCCACTAAAACCAGTATTTTTACCGAAGAGAATATTGAGCGGGGTGTACTGGCGCTGAAAAATTTACCCATGAATGAGGGCTACATTGCCGCCTGTGAGAAAGCGTATAATCTACTCACTTTGGGTCAGGCATTGGAGCAAAGTGTAGATGGCGACAAAAAGAGTTTTACCCTGCAATACATTGACTGGAAAAACATAAGCAACAATGTGTTTCATGTAAGTGAAGAATTCAGTGTAATGCGAAGTACCAGTAAAGAGCATTACCGACCCGATTTGGTTTTGTTTATTAATGGTATTCCGATTTGCATCATGGAGTGCAAAAGACCCGACATGAAAGAGCCATTGAAACAGGCTATCAGTCAGCATTTACGCAATCAGCAAGAAGATGGCATCAGAAGTTTGTATGTATATTCTCAACTCACATTGAGCATTGCTACACAAGAAGCCGCTTATGCTACCAATGCTACACCCGAAAAGTTTTGGGCAAAATGGATAGAGAAATTCAGTAACGATGAAGAAGAACGCAACTATAAAAATAAATTACTAGAACTCAAAAATCAAGTACTTGCTAATTCAGTTAAAGAGCAGTTGTTTTCTGACCGTTTCAAATACGTTCGTCAATACTTTGATGCGTTAGAACAAGAAGAAATTCTACCAACTGAGCAGGATAATTATTTGTATGGCTTATGCTGTCCTGAACGATTGATGGACATTGTCTTCAATTTTGTATTGTTCGACAATGGAGAAAAGAAGGTAGCCCGTTATCAGCAATTTTTCGCCATTAAAAAATCTATGCAACGCATAAAGCATGTTGAAAATGGAAAACGAAGAGGCGGTGTAATCTGGCACACTCAAGGAAGTGGGAAATCATTAACAATGGTAATGTTGGCACAAGCCATTGCCATGGAACCAAGCATTCGCAATCCAAAAATTGTGTTGGTTACCGATCGTACTGATTTAGATAATCAAATTACCGGCACATTCCGTAAATGTGGTAAGTTCGTAGAAAATGCCACCACAGGTCAGCGATTGGTTGAATTACTTGAAAGTAAAAGCGATGCAGTGATAACCACCATCATCAACAAGTTTGTGGCAGCAGTAAAAAAAATCAATCAGCCTTTAGAGAGCCACGATATTTTTGTCTTGGTAGATGAAGGCCACCGAACACAGAATGGCACATTTAATATCGACATGCAAAAGACCTTGCCAAATGCCTGTTTCATTGCCATGACAGGAACACCGTTGTTCAAAAAAGACAAAAGCACCGCAGAGAAATTTGGCGGAATGATTGATGCTTACACAGTTGACCAAGCAGTAAAAGACAAAGCTGTCGTACCGCTACTTTACGAAGGAAGATTGGCTTTACAAGAAGTAAATGCAAGTCCGATAGATACATTTTTTGGAATGGTCTCAGAGCCCATGACCGAATACCAAAAAGCAGACATCAAAAAGAAGTTTGCACGATACGACCACTTGAATTCAGCCGAGCAAAAAATGCGAATGATTGCTTGGGACATCAGCTATCATTTTCGTGACAACTGGCAAGGCAGAACGCCATTCAAAGGGCAATTAGTTTGCGATAAAAAAGTAAACGCTATC
Organism: uncultured Rikenellaceae bacterium; assembly: GCA_964554585.1. Lineage (GTDB taxonomy): Bacteria > Bacteroidota > Bacteroidia > Bacteroidales > Tenuifilaceae > Perlabentimonas. The sequence goes on along the minus strand of CAZKPD010000044.1, from coordinate 2,076 downwards.
AAATACAAAGAGTATTTAGACGAAATTGGAATTGTAAGTTGTGAAGTATTGATTTCATCCATTGACGAACGAGAAGGTGAAGAAAGTGCTTATGAAAAGTCAACAGAAAAAGAAAATCAGTTTTGGAAAAAAATGATGGATGAACATGGCAATTCAAAAAGCTATGAAAAGAACATTATCAGCCGTTTTAAAAATCAGAAAGACCCAGAAATTATTATTGTGGTTGATAAACTCCTTACAGGATTTGACGAACCCAAAAACACGGTTTTATATCTAACAAGGAATTTACAAAGCCATAAACTATTACAAGCCATTGCAAGGGTAAACCGTATTTATCCTGATAAAGAATTTGGTTACATTATTGATTATTATGGTGTAATTGAAAATTTGGACGATGCCTTGCAGTTGTACTCATCATTTGAAGATTTTGATGATGAAGATTTGGAAGGAACAATGACCAATATAGCGGATGAAATCAAAAAACTTCCGCAAAAACATTCTGACCTTTGGGATATTTTCAAAACCATTGCCAACAAACGTGATGCGGAGGCTTATCAGCAATTACTGAAAGATGAAGCGATACGAGTTTTGTTTTACGATAAACTGGCTGCATTTGCCAAGGGCTTGAAACTTGCATTATCTTCTATTCAATTTCATAAGGAAGTAGAAGAAAAAGTAATCAATCGTTATAAAGAAGATTTGACCATGTTTCTGAAATTGCGTTTGGCTGTTGTTGAACGCTACAGCGATGAAATTGACTACAAACAATATGAAGGTCAAATTCAAAAACTGATTGACACTCACATTACGACTGAGAAAATTGAAACCATCACAGAATTGGTAAACATTTTCGATAAGGACAAATTTCAGCAAGAAGTAGAAAACACCACAGGAAAAGTGGCTAAGGCAGACAAGATTGCAAGTAGAACAGCAAAGCACATCACGGAAAAAATGGATGAAGACCCTGCTTTCTATAAAAAGTTTTCTCAAATGCTGAGAGAAACCATTGCAGACTATGAAGCAAAGCGAATCAGTGAGGCACAATACCTGAGCAGAGTTCAAGACATCATGAACAATGTGTTGGCTCATACCGACAATGATATTCCGGAGCAATTAAAAGACAGAGATGTTGCCAAAGCCTTTTACGGTTTGACAGTTGAAGCATTGTCTGAGAAAATTCAAGACAACATTGTTCGTAAAGAAGTCGCAACACAAACGGCTTTGCAAATTGACGACCTGATTCAAAATTCTGTTTTAGACAACGGAAAACCCATTATTGACTGGCAATACAAAACAAACATCACCGGAAAATTGCTGATTGAAATTGGCGATTATCTGATTGATGAAGTACGTGACAAATACAATGTGGACTTGTCGTTTAAAGACATGGATAAAATTGCAGAAGACTGTATTGAAGTTGCTAAAATCCGTTACAAGTAATGACAGAAGCAATACAATTTGGAAGCAGAACAATAGATTTTCGTTTGGAGTATTCCGACAGGAAAACACTTGGCATAACTGTAACCCCCGAAATGGAAGTTTTGGTAAAAGCACCAACCGACACTTCGATGGAAAAAGTAAAAGAGAAAGTAAGGAAAAAAGCACCTTGGATCATTAAACAACAAAGCTTCTTTCTATCCTTTCAACCAAAAACAACACAACGAAAATACATAAGCGGTGAAACACATTTATATTTAGGCAGGCAATATCGTTTACAGATTATAACTGGTAAGGAGGAATCTGTAAAACTAAAAGGCAAATTCATTGAAGTAACAGTCAAAGAAAAATCTAGGATAAAAAACTTATTAGACAATTGGTATTTACAACATGCACGGTCAAAGTTTCATACAATCGCTACACCACTGATTGACAAATTCAAAAAGTATAAAGTAGAACCAAGTTCTATTGTACTACGTGACATGCCGACACGCTGGGGGAGTTGTACACCAAATGGAAAAATCATATTAAATCCAGAATTGATTAAAGCACCAAGAGGCTGTATTGAATATGTGATTATACATGAGCTGTGTCATTTAATACATCACGACCACACTCAGAAATTTTTTGATTTACAAA
>CAZKPD010000043.1:4399-18581 GCA_964554585.1 uncultured Rikenellaceae bacterium | reverse complement strand
GGAAATAAGCTAAAAAGTGACTTGCCCTGCGGTAACGGAAAGCATGGAATTGAATTCCCTCTTCAAGTTGTTGCTTTATGGGTTTTTCGGGTTCACAATAGCTGGGGTTAAAGGAACTGTTGTTGCAATAGGTACAACCGCCTGTCCCTAAAGTTCCATCCCTGTTTGGGCAGGTAAAACCCGCATCAATGGTTAACTTCTGAACTCTTTGCCCAAATCTTCTCTTAATATAGCCTGCATAGCTGTTATACCTTCGATTATCGCCCCAATCAAACATTTAATCTCAATTTAATTGCTCAAAATAGGTAAGAATAATATATATTTTACTTATTTTGTCTATATCAAATGAGGAACTTATTTTATCTTTATATTAGTCTCAACTTTTATACTCACTCATTACTTAAGCCCAATTAACCTAAACCTAAACTAAATGATTTTTTACAAGAATTCAGCCAAAACTACTTCTTGCGCTTTGCTAAGAACATTCGCTTTAACCCTAATTTTATCCGGTTGTGCATGGAACAATACGCATAAGAATTTTTCTGAGGGAACAATCACGTATACAATTATCTATGATGATACTTTGCCTTTTAAATATGATTCCAGTATACGACCTTCGGAGATGGAAGTAAAATTTAAAAGCAATAATACCATTAATCGGATTGAGGGGTTGTCGGGAGGGTTTTCATTTGCCATTGTCCAAAATCATGAGGAGAATAAGGTGCATACCCTTATCAACTTTATGGGTAAAAAGCTGTGCTATACCGAATCGGTTGAGCCAGGTTCGTATCCTTTGGCTTTTTATGCCATGCCCTATTTAACCATTACAAAAACGGATGAACGAGTAGAGTTCATGGGCTTCAATTGTTTAAAGGCAATGGCTTTTTATGAGGATAGCATTAGGCATGAGTTTGAAATCCTCTATACTGATGAGCTGGCAATCAATAAGCCCAACAGAAATTCTCCATTTGCAGAGATAGAGGGGATTATGCTTAAGTTCAATATGATTTTTATGGGCCAAAATATTCAGCTGGTTGCCAATTCAATCAACTCGCAAAAGGTTAATGATGACGAATTCGATTTAGAATCAGGATATGAGAAGGTTGACAAGGATGTGGTTGAAGATTTTTTTCAGCTGATACAATAAGTTCCCTGACTAGTTGTTTTTCAGAAAATCGGAATTATTCCCTTACTTTGTAAGGGATTCTTTTTAATTTATTCTATCATAAATGGCCAAAAAAAGCGATAAGGCTGTACAAACTTCAAAAAAGGAAAAGAAAAACTATTGGAAGGACGATAGGGTTAGGTTTACTATCGGCCTATTCATCGTGCTCTTTGCCGTATATTTAACAGTAGCGCTCGTTTCTTATCTTTTCACCTGGAGAGTCGATCAAAGCTTTGAGTGGCAATCGGTTTTCTCTGGTTCATCCCTAAAGGTGCAAAATTGGGCCGGAAAAGCTGGCGCTTCACTGGCAGCCCAGTTTATGAACCGATGGTTTGGAATATCCTCTTTAGCCATACCATTTGTGATTTTTATTGGAGGGCTAAAGCTCTTAAAAATCCGCACCCTATCGTTTAAGAAAACTCTTTATAGATGCCTTTTGGGTACTCTCCTTTTTTCCTTAATCCTCGGATTCCTATTCGAAACAGCCGGAGGGTATTTAGGTAGTGGTTTGGGCGGTAAGCACGGGCTATTTGTTACAGCTTGGTTAAATGCCTTTATAGGTAAGATGGGTACAGCGTTTTTGCTAATTATCCTATTGGTTGCCTATATAATCTATCTCAATAAAAATGCCCTATTCTGGATTCAACGTGCAGGGCACACCATCGTTTCCTTGTTTAAATCAAAACCCTCTAAGGACGATGAGCGGCTTGATCCCGACGAGCTAAAAGAGGATATTTTCATTGATTTGGCTGACAACGAGCCTGAGGTGGTTCCGTTGGAGGCATCGATGCACGACGGTTTGGTTGCAGTTGATCAATCTAATGGCATTGACGTTTATCAGCAAGATTTTGAGGATGCTGATAATGATGAGGAGAAGGATGAGGATGGTATTAGTTTTAAAGTTGAGCGTCGCACCGAAGAGGAGATAGATATAAACCTTATTGAAGAGCAAGAGTTTTATGACCCCACGTTGGAACTGTCAAAATACCAACGTCCCGTTCTGGAATTGCTCGAAGAGCATAAGAGTAAAAGGGATGCGGTGAGCGAAGAGGAGCTATTGAATAATAAAAACAGAATTGTTGAAACGCTTCGAAATTATGGGATTGAGATTGCCCGTATATTGGCAACGGTAGGGCCTACTGTTACCCTATACGAGATTGTACCGGCTCCGGGAGTTCGTATCAGTAAAATAAAAAATTTAGAGGACGATATCGCGCTTAGTCTTGCTGCCCTTGGGATTAGGATTATTGCTCCAATTCCCGGTCGAGGGACTATTGGGATCGAGGTGCCTAACCAGGTTCCCGAGATAGTATCCATGCAATCCATCCTCCGCTCTCCAAAGTTTCAGGACAGCAAATACGATTTAGCCATTGCACTGGGTAAAACCATATCGGATGAGACCTACGTGGTTGACCTAGCAAAAATGCCACACCTATTGGTAGCCGGAGCTACGGGACAGGGTAAATCGGTGGGGTTAAATGCCATAATCACATCATTGCTCTATAAAAAGCATCCGGCTCAGCTAAAGTTTGTACTTATCGACCCCAAAAAGGTAGAACTCACCTTATATAACAAGCTGGAACGCCATTTCTTGGCCAAACTGCCTGATACGGAAGAGGCCATAATTACTGATACCCAGAAGGTGATAAACACCTTAAATTCGTTATGCATTGAAATGGATTCTCGATACGATCTGCTTAAATCGGCGCATGTGAGAACCATTAAAGAGTATAACGAAAAATTTATGGCTCGTCGCCTTAACCCCAATAAAGGGCATAAGTATTTACCCTATATTGTAGTGATTATCGACGAATTTGCCGATCTGATTATGACCGCCGGCAGGGAGATTGAGGGGCCAATCCAGCGGTTGGCTCAGCTTGCCCGTGCCATAGGTATTCACCTTATTATAGCAACACAAAGACCAACCACAAATATTATAACCGGTGTTATTAAAGCGAATTTCCCTGCTCGTATAGCCTTTAGGGTAACATCGATGATTGATTCCAGAACCATTTTGGATACCCCCGGAGCAAATCAGCTAATCGGCAAAGGCGATATGCTGGTATCGGTGGGAAGCGATTTGGTTAGGGTGCAGTGCGCATTTGTTGATACTCCGGAGGTAGAGCGGATTACCGATTTTATAGGCAATCAGAAAGGGTATGCTTCGGCATTTATGCTGCCGGAGTATGTGAACGAGGTGGGTGAGGGTGCCGTGATAACCGACTCGGGCAAGCTTGACGAATTGTTCGAAGAGGCTGCACGCCTCATCGTTTCAATGCAACAGGGATCAACATCACTGATTCAGCGCAAGTTTTCAATCGGATATAACAGAGCTGGCAGGATTATTGATCAGCTAGAGGCTGTGGGGATAGTTGGTCCTCCTGAAGGGAGCAAAGCGCGACAAGTGCTAATTCAGGATGAGCTTTCGCTAGAGCATCTGCTTAATGGGCTTAACGATACCACAAGCTAAAGAGATTGTGTAATGTAATGATTGAATTATGAGACGAGGATTGAGCCTTTTAATCATTTTACTTGTTTCCCAAAGTTTAAGTTTTGCGCAAACGGCTCCATTGGGCAAGGATTTAGTAAAAAGCTTTTCGGAGCGCATGTTATCCTATAAGTCTGTGGTAGCCCAAATGGATTTTACCATTGAAAATTTGCAAGAAGAAATCTCCGAAACCTTCCCGGGTACTCTTAAACTTCGAGGCGAAAGTTATTACCTAGAGTTGATGGAAATGCAGGTATATTTCAACGGAAAAACCAAATGGCAGTTCATTCCTGCGGCTAACGAGGTTACCATTTCGGAACCTGCATGGCTTGAGGGAGGCTTTTTTGAAAACCCAACCCAAATTTTCAGGGACTATGAAAAAGATTTTAAGTCCAGATTTATAGGAGAAAAGGTGATAAACAAACAGATGATGTATGAGGTGGATCTTTACCCCGAGGATATTTCAGAGCCTTTTTCTATCATTAAAATCACCTTTAAAAAGGAGAATCTTGAGCCTGTATTCATTAAATATCAGGGAAGGGATGGGGTAAACTATCTTATCGAAATAAAACAATTTAAAACTACTGAAGTGTTGGAAGATAGGGAGTTTGTTTTTGTTCCCGAGAAGTATAAAAACATTATCGTTGTGGATTTACGCTAAAGTTCCCATATCTTCAGGTATCAATTTATGAATTAAACCACCCAGTTCATCTTTAAATACTTTCCAATAATTATTAAAATGCTATTTTTGCATTACCGCATAACGGTGAAGTAGAATAGCATGAAAAGGGTAAAGTTTATTATATTAGTTTCTTTACTTTTCCATATACCGATTATAGGTTTTGGACAGTTTGATGACACCCTACAAACAGTTGTCTATTCAGAGTACGATAAGGCCCGATTTCTTGGGCAAAAAGCGCTGGATCTTTTTGATTCCGGAGATTTAGACCAATCCCTCAGCCTATCCAAAACAGCACTTGCCTCGTTCCGAGAGCTAGGCATACATGATTTCGAAGCCCAGCTATTACTTAATATCGGAATAATCTGTCGAATTCAGGGCGACTACCAACAAGCGCTTAAGTATCTCTATGCAAGCGTTGAGCAATCAAAAAACATAGATCTGTATAATGATCAAGCCGCTGCTTTAAATCAAATTGGTACTATTTATCGGTTACAAGGGAACAGTTCCGGTGCGTTAGAACATTTTTTTAATGCGTTAACCCTATTCCAAAAGTTAGAAGATTTGGTTGGTATTGCTACGGTTCTGAATAATATTGGAATCGTCTATTTTTACCAAGGAAATTTCGAGAAATCGTTGGAATACTATTTGGCCTCGCTGGAGCTGGAGGAGGAGAGACAGGATGAGTATGGCATTTCCATTTCCTATATAAACATTGGTGAGGTATACAAAAACCTGAAGCAGTACGATGAAGCGCTAAGCTATTTTTTAAAAGCTCTTGTATTAGTCCAAAAGAATGAGGATAAAGATTTGGATGGGGATTCTGTGGGGGTACTTTATAATGAGATTGGCTCTATATACTGCCTGAAAGGGAATTATAGCTTAAGCCAAAACTACCTTAAAAAAGCAGAGGCTATTTTTTTGCAGATTAATAACAGGCTACGTTTGGCAGAATCTAGGATATACTTAGCCGACTTATCCCTAATAACGAATGGGGTAGAACAAGCCAAAGCATATCTTTTCACGGCTTTATCCGATGCTGAATCTATCTCGGCACTAACTCTGATTGTTACAATTCATCACAAGCTTAGCCAAATCTTTGAAACCCAACATTTGGTATCAAAAGCTTTTGATCACTATAAAAAGTATATCACAACTCGAGATAGCATTTTCAATGAGGATCAGATGAAGCGGATTGTTCAAACGGAAATGCTCTATCAGTTTGATAGGGAGATGCAGCAAGCAAAGTTTGAACAGGAAAAAAGTGATATCCAACTTCAGGAACGGATTAGGAGGCAACGTCTGGTTAGAAACTTCCAGTATTTTGCATTGCTATTACTCTTAATAGTCTCCATATACATATATGCTGCCTATAGACATAAGCAAAGGATAAACCTTCAGCTAAACAGGCAGCATGTGCAAATTCTTCAAAAAAACAAAGAACTGCTACAACACCATGAGGAGATTAGGGCCAACAGGGATGAGATTGAAAAAAAGAATATTTCGCTAGAGGAATCACAGCGTATAATTGAGGCCAAGAACGACAGCATTATTAGCAGCATTGAATATGCCCAGACCATACAACAGGCAATTCTGCCTGTTACTGAAGATATTGTAATACATCTCCCATACCATTTTATCTATTTTAAACCCAAGGATATTGTTTCGGGTGATTTTTATTGGTTTAGTGCGCTCGAAAATCTGCTAATAATAGCAGTAGTTGATTGTACAGGACATGGAGTTCCTGGAGCATTCATGTCACTCATTGGGAATACTCTTTTTAATCAAATAGTGAATGAGAAAAAGGTTACCGATCCAGCCCAAATCCTAAAATGGATGCATGAGCAGATTCGGGAGGTACTGAATCAGAATGCGGGTGGGAGCAAGGCTCATGCAAGTATGGAAATCTGTTTGGTAGTGGCTGATAAGGAGACTAATGAGCTAACCTTTGCCGGAGCCGGGCTTCCACTATTTGTTGTAGAAAACGGGGAGGCATTTATCAAAAGAGGGAATATATACTCTGCCGGAGGTTTTCAGCGCGAAAAGCAAAGGGTTTTCACTAATCAAACCATTCCCATCACTCCCGGAATGTGCATATACCTTACTACAGATGGCTATTTAGATCAAATGAACCCCGCATCAAATAAGTATGGAAGACGTAGATTCTTGAAGCTTATTGAGGCTATTAATGAGATGCCATCCGATGATAAAGCTGAATGTATCCATAAAGCATTTGAGGAGCATAGGCAAAAACATGATCAGATAGATGACGTTTGCATATTGGGCATTTGTTTTAAATAAAATCTCTTGAATATCAGACTGTTAGGCATTGTTGGCCATTAATGCATATGAAGATGGAATGTTTTTTTAACTTTGAACCCTGTAAAAAGCATTTTACTCAAGTATTTTTGTGCTATATCAATATGATAATCAATAACTAAACTGGATAAACATGAAATTATTAGAAGGTAAGGTCGGAGTGATTACGGGCGGTGCTCGTGGAATTGGGCGTTCCATTGCTTTAGAATTTGCAAAGTATGGCGCTAATGTGGCTTTCTCTGATATGAGTGAAGATGAAAATTTTAAGAGCCTTGAAAAAGAGCTTGCTGCGCTAGGCGTTAAAGCAAAAGGATATGTTTCTGATGCCAGCAATTATGAATCCTCAGAAAAGTTTATTGATGAGGTCGTAAAAGACTTTGGAAAAGTTGATATCCTAGTGAATAACGCTGGTATTACTCGCGATACTTTGCTGATGCGAATGACCGAAGATCAGTGGGATTTGGTGATGAAGGTGAACCTGAAATCGGTATTCAACCTCACTAAAGCGGTTCAAAAGTATATGCTTAAACAGCGCTCCGGATCCATTATCAACATGAGCTCTGTTGTTGGGGTGTCGGGTAATGCCGGACAGGCAAATTACGCTGCTTCAAAGGCAGGTGTTATCGGGTTTACTAAAACCATTGCTCGTGAGCTGGGATCGCGCAACATTCGTTGCAATGCCATTGCTCCCGGATTCATTATTACGGAGATGACCCATCAGCTTCCCGAAGAGGTTAGACAGGATTGGATCAAGAAAATTCCTCTAAACAGAGGAGGAACACCCGAAGATGTGGCCAATGTTACCGTTTTTCTCGCTTCAGACCTATCAACCTATGTTAGTGGTCAGGTGATTAACGTTTGTGGGGCTATGAATACCTAAAACTGTATAGTATACATATTAAAAAGGGCTGTTCTTTTTTATAGGAACAGCCCTTTTTGTTCTATATACTCTTTATTTCAGATTTTGAAAGAGTTTGTAGGTGATCAAAAAAATCGGGGTATGATTTGTTTACGCATTCTGAACCCTTTATAATTACATTCCCGTTGGCTCCCAATCCTGAAACGGCACAGGCCATGGCAATTCGATGATCATCATGAGCATTCACCGTACCTCCATTCACGGTACCACCTTCTATATACATTAGGTCTCCATGTAGGGTAATGGTGATGCCGAGCTTTGAGAACTCCTCAACCAGGGCTGAAGCCCTGTCGCTCTCCTTGGCTTTTAGCCTGCTTACACCCATTATTTTCGATTGCCCGTGGCAATAGGCAGCTAGGGCCACCAATGGGGGGAAGAGGTCGGGAGAATCTGTAGCATCAAAGTCAAAAGCCTGCAATTGATTCTGGGCTACTTCTATGGAATCCTCTCGGATGGATACTTTTGCTCCCACCCAGAGTAGTACATCAATTATAGCCCTATCGGGCTGTTTCGATTGGATTTGCAAATTATCTATCCTTACCCGACCGGCTATGGCTCCTGCCACCAGCATAAATGCCGCACCACTCCAGTCGCCCTCAATATTAATATGCGTCGGCTTATAGCTTAACCCTCCTGGAATGTGAAAGCGATGATACCCATCCCTTTTGACTGTTACACCAAACTGTTGCATGGTGTCGATAGTCAGGTCGATGTACTGTTTGCTAGGTAAATCATTAATGTGAATTACGGTATCATACAGTGCAAATGCCGAAGCGATAAGCGCTCCGGTTAATGCCTGCGAACCCGACAAACGCTCTAAAAATACCTCTCCTCCAAGCAGTGGTCCTTGAACGGTAATGGGTTGTATACCATTGTTTGTTCCAATTCTTACTCCCAGTTGTGCATATAGGTTTTCAAGATCTTCCATACTCCGCGTTGCAAGTGTTCCGTCTCCCAATAGCGTTACCTGCGAGCTGAAAGTTGAAGCAATTCCCGCAAACATTCTTATACATAATCCTGATTCGCCACAAAACAAGGGTGTTGTGGGTTGCGTTAAGCTTGCATTAATAGTTAACCTATGCTCATTGCCAATAATGTTGGCACCCAACTGTTTACTTATTCCCAACGCCACTTTTACGTCATCGCTACTTCCCACATTGGTTAGGGTGCTTTGCCCATTAGCCATAGTGGCTATAGCTATAGCGCGTTGCGCAATGCTTTTTGATGCGGGAGCGATGATACTCCCCTCAACCTTGGAGGGCTTTACTATACTCTTCATTCCAAATGGCTGTTTGTTGTTCAACGGTTAACCCTTCGCCATCAATAATCAGCTCAATATCCGTAAAGTCGATATGTGAGCACCGGGTTTTGCTATCCACTATCAGATATTTAAGGGGCTTACCTTTTGGCAGGGTTTGTTTTAATCCATAAGCAAAATGCTGCACATCCAAATCATACCCAAAAAAGTGGATAAATGAACCTTTTGCCTGATGGATTAACCACTGTTCTCCACCTATGGTTCTAATACCCTTGCTCAAAGCCCAGTCGGTAATTTTTGAAGTATGATAGTTGACATCGAACAAGACTTGGCAATGTAGCATATCCAAAAAGGAGATCTGGTCAATGGGAGGAAGGGTGGAGATTATGATATCAAACCTTTGATGGGTACTCGATTTATTAAAAGGGATGGCTGTTGCGCCAAAATCAGCAGCTATCTGCTCCGCTTTCTGGAAGGTTCGGTTGGTAATAAATAGTGTAACACCCTCTTGAGCTAATCCATAGGCTGCAGCCCGTGCAGCACCACCGGCACCAACTATAAGGCATTTGGCATTTTTTAATGGGATTCCCTCATGTTTAAGGGAACCAACAACTCCCATCCAATCCGTATTGTGGCCAACCAGGTATCCGTTCGTATTAACTATTGTGTTAACTGCACCTATGGCCTTTGCCTGTAGGGAGAGTTCGTCAAGTAACGGCATCACAGCCATTTTAAAGGGTGCAGTTACGTTTGCACCCCTCAATCCTAAAAGTTTGATAAACGACACTAATTTTTCAGCCGATTGGGGATGAATACGCGTATAACCTGCATTGAGGTTCTGTGTACTAAACACAGAGCGAAAAATTTGTGGACTTCTGCTGTGAAGAATGGGGTTTCCAAAAACGGCAAAATGATCGGGCATATCCGTAACTTTTAGCTGAATTGGCTTAATAGCGATTCCATCTGGTCCACATCCAGCTGACCGAGAGCAGAGTGATTCCCATTGTATGAAGCATAGGTAAAGGGTGCGCCCAATAGGGGAGCCGCAATACGGGTAATCACACCTTTTTCGCCCATACCAATGGAGATGAGGTCTTGAAAATGAGCATACAGTGATAATAATCGAGCATTATCCTCATAATCGTTTGCCATGCAGGCTAGTTTGGCCAGCTGTGCGCCCGATTTAAACATTGAATGTACCATTTGCTCCAAGAGATCCGACGAGGGTGTTTCGGTAAAGTTGTGATACGACAGGATTACCTTCTTCTGTTGGGCATTAGCTTGACGGGTTATTTTTTCAATCCAAAGATTGGACGTTTCTACCTCTATATCCACATAAGCAGCACCCCACTCTAATGATTTTAAAAGCAGGTTGAGCCGCTGATCTTCATCCAAATTGCCGGGGCGGCAAGTGGCTATTAGGGTTGGGTATGTAGAAAATAGCTGCTGATACTGATCATGAGAATAGTTTAATAAATCCATGCGCAATTCAGCCAAAGGGTATTTCCTTAGGGCATCAACGCAATGATCAAATGGGATATTAGCCAGGCTAACACATATGTTCGAATTCCACTGCATGCGCAAATCTTGCTATTTCATCGATTTTTATTAGTTCTGTTTTAACTGACCCGATTTTATCAATAAAAACAAAATGGATGCTATCCTGTTGCCTCTTCTTGTCGTGCTGCAGAGCCTGCAAAACAGTTTGGGTAGTCGCGTCTGCTGACGTTGGAAGATTTAGCCCATTTAGCAGGTTGATAATACGTTTGCATTCATTGTGACAGAGATACCCTTTGTAAACGGAAAAACGGGCAGCAAAGGCCATCCCAATGCTTACCGACATTCCGTGGGAGATACCGGTAACCGTTTCAATGGCATGCCCCCAGGTGTGTCCCAAGTTAAGCTTTCGACGGACTCCGGATTCGCGCTCATCCTCCGAAACGATTTGGGCTTTAATCTGTACCGATCGGGTTATCAGATTGGGTAACAGTTCGGCATTAAATGTAAGTAGTTCCCATTGATGCTTCTCCATAAACGCGAATTTGTCCTCATCAAGGATTATGGCATGCTTAACCATTTCGGCCAACCCATTTTTATACTCATCATTGGGCAATGAGGCCAACAGGTTAATATCGCATAAAACCCATTTAGGCTGGGTTATGGTTCCAACTATATTCTTAAACCCGTTGAAGTTAATCCCATTCTTGCCTCCCACACTGGCATCAACTTGAGCCAGTAGGGTGGTGGGAACAAGTCCAAAATCAACACCACGCATAAAGGTCGAAGCTACAAAACCGGCTAAGTCGCAGGTTATGCCACCGCCCATACCTACTATAAACGAGCTACGATCTGCATTATGCTCCAAAAGCCATTGATAGATGGATGTGGCTGTACTAATGCTCTTCTGCTCTTCAAGCGCAGTGAGATAATAAACGGGAACATTGGGTAAACGATGGTAATAAAGGGCCTGCAAACAGCTGTCGGCGATGATAAAAAAATTGTTATGGGGTATTCGGTCCTTTAGCTTGTCAATGGAATCTCCCACGAGAATAGTAGATTTTCCGAATAGTCCATTAATGATAATCTCTTGCATTTTTAAACAATCTTTTATTCTTCAAAGGTAAGCCTTTTTCAGGTAAACAGTGTTTTTTGCGTTAAGTGATGCAAATCATCTAGACAAATTATTAATTACCTGTTTTATTAGTTTCTTTTGTATGGTTTTTAATGTAAGACACGATTAATTCCTCTTCAAAAAAAAGGTGTATTCCATGTTATACAAATGTTTGTATGCTATACCAACACAATCGCTTTTTACTAACTTTGACCTTTTAGATTTTCAGTCAAACTAACAATTAAAGCAGACTATAACATGAGCGTTTTATTGTCAACCGAATCGAAAGTACTTGTGCAAGGGTTTACCGGTAGCGAGGGGACCTTTCATGCCGAGCAGATGATAGAGTACGGAACCAATGTGGTTGGTGGAATTACTCCCGGTAAAGGAGGCCAACAGCATCTTAATCTTCCTGTATTCAATACCGTTTTAGAAGGGGTTAAGGCTACAGGGGCCAATGTTTCTGTCATTTTTGTTCCACCTGCTTTTGCTGCCGATGCCATAATGGAAGCTGCTGATGCTGGAATTATGCTAATTGTATGTATTACCGAGGGTATCCCCGCTTCGCAAATGGTTAAGGTTAAGCATTATCTGGAAGGAAAAAAAGGAACTCGTCTGGTTGGGCCCAACTGCCCCGGAGTGATTACTCCCGATGCAGCCAAGGTGGGCATTATGCCCGGGTTTATCCATAAAAAGGGAAGTATTGGCGTTGTTTCTCGCTCAGGCACTTTAACCTATGAGGCGGTTGATCAGCTAACCAAGTTGGGATTAGGTCAGAGCACTTGTATTGGTATTGGAGGAGACCCAATAGTAGGTACCACAATTCTGGATGCTGTTAAGCTCTTTAATGAGGATAAAGGTACCGACGGAATCGTAATGATTGGAGAAATTGGTGGCAACATGGAGGCTGATGCAGCATACTGGATTAAGGAAAACTGCAAGAAACCCGTGGTAGGGTTTATTGCCGGACAAACTGCACCAAAAGGACGCAGAATGGGCCATGCCGGAGCCATTATTGGAGGAGCTAACGACACAGCCGGAGAAAAAATGAGGATTCTGAAAGAGTGTGGAATTCATGTGGTAGAGTCTCCTGCACATATTGGACAAACCATGCTTAATGCTCTAAAATAGTTAGTTAATACCCAGCCAAAGTAAGGATTTGTAGGAGACACCGAAAGCAAATAAAGAACAAATTGCATGTTTATCAAAAGGCAACTGTCAGCACATAACATAGTTCAGGCCCATAAAAGATTCCTTTTGGGATGGTGCTGGTTTGCCTTTGTAATCAGCGTTTTTTCTTCTAATGTATTTGCGCAAAGTGCTCCTCTTGATTTTGATCGGATCAACATAGAACATGGACTTTCCCAAAACACGGTTTATGCCATAATCCAAGATCATAAAGGTTTTCTTTGGATTGCTACAAACGACGGTTTAAATCGTTACAATGGGTACAACTTCAAGGTATACACTAGCAATCTGGGAGAGAGTGGCAGTATCTCCAATAGTCGGGTAATTTCACTTCTTGAGGATAGTAAGCATAGGCTTTGGGTAGGCACTATTGGTGGCGGGTTAAACCGTTATATATGGGAAACCGATAGCTTTGTGAACTACATCCACTCACCCGATGCCCCTTCGTCGCTAAGCAACGATAGGGTTATGGCTTTGGCCGAGGATGATGACGGGTATATTTGGGTAGGAACAGCTGATGGAGGGCTTAATCGTTTCAACCCGGAAACGGAGACCTTTGAGGCATACAAAAACACTCTTGATTCCCCTGAGTTATTACCCAGCAATGTAATTAGAACTATTTATTTGGACTCACAGCAGGCCCTGTGGATAGGGACTGATAATGGAGTTACAGTTTATAATAGAGAAACAGACACTTTTACTCCTCTCAGCTTTACAATTCCAAATGCGAATATTAAGACCAGGGTGATTAGAGAGTTTTTAGAGGATAAAAATGGGAATATGTGGATTGCCACTGACGATGAAGGGTTGATTTGTTACAACTTAACAACCAAAGAGTATAAGTTTTATCTACACGATGATGACCATTCCAATTCCATTCCAAGCAATACGGTTCATGATCTGTTTCTGGATAAGGATGAGACGCTATGGATAGCCACTTTTGGCGGATTAAGCCATTTGAATCCGAAAACCGGCTCTTTCACTAATCATAAGTTCAATGTATTTAACCCCTACAGCATTGGGAGCAATCTGCTCCGTGTACTTTTCGAAGATTCTTTCGGCGTATTTTGGGTTGGCACTTATGATAATGGTTTGAGTAAAACCACTCTTAACAATAAAAAGTTCGATGTATTTGCTAGTTATCCCGGAAATAATTTGGATTTTGGTTCTTCCTCCTTTATCACAGCAATACATCAGGATAAGAAGGGTTTTATCTGGTTAGGGTCCTATGGTCAAGGATTAGCCAAATACAATATGGAGCAGAATTCATACGAGTATTTTAAAGCTAATCCCAATTCATCTCAGACATTGCCCAACAATTATATCACATCTATTGCCGAAGATTCAAGCGGCAATATTTGGGTATCAACCCATGATGGAGTGGGCAAATACAGTTATCGCAGCAACACATTTACACAATTTGCGGGAAAATCGCAAAAAGGAGGAACCCTCCCCGATAAGCGTGTACGTTCTATTTACGTGGATAGAAATGGCGAGATTTGGACTGCAAACCTACACATGGGGCTTAGCAAATTTCTTCCCAATGAGCAAGCCT
>CAZKPD010000043.1:0-4389 GCA_964554585.1 uncultured Rikenellaceae bacterium | reverse complement strand
TGGGTGACGAAAGAACCATCTCACAGAGCAGGTTGACGGCAATTTTTGAGGATAGCAAAGGTAATTTTTGGGTAGGTAGTAGTAATCAAGGTTTAATACTTTTTGACAGGGATATAGAGCAGGTTAAACGCGTTTACCACGATGATAGGGCTGACTCTTCTGCAATTATCTCCAGTAGAATCCTGTCCTTTTATGAGGACTCTAAAGGACGATTCTGGATAGGAACTGCGGATGGGCTTAGCCATTTTAATTACGAAACAGAATCTTTTACCAATTACACTACGCGACAAGGACTTCCCAACGATGTGATTTATGCCATAGAAGAGGATGCGCTAGGTAGACTGTGGATGAGTACAAATAATGGGATATCATGCTTCTCTTATATAGATAACGAGAACTACTCCTTTAGAAATTACGATAAATATGATGGTTTCCTCAGCAATGAATTTGCAACTGACGCCTCGTGTCGGCTGAGTACTGGAAAAATTGCTTTTGGTAGTGTGAACAGCTTTGTGGTATTTGACCCGCTAGATATTAAAGATAACGCTGTTTTACCCATAGCCTACATTAGCGAGATGCATGTTTCTGATAAGAGCACCCAGAGGGGTGACAGCCATGATGAGCGGATAATCTTATTCAATAAAAACAACATCACTCTTAGCTATAGTCAAAACAATTTAGAGTTTTATGCTACTGTCCTACATTTTGCTGCTCCGGCCAGAAATGGGGTCAAGTATATGCTTGAAGGTTTTGATGATTCTTGGGCCGAAAGTATGGGTTCTAGGCTTATGGCTAAGTACACAAATCTAAAACCCGGCACCTATACATTTAAGATTTTAGCTCATAATTCTGATGGCAAATGGTGCTCAGAGGGGGACAGCGTAACATTTACCATTTCGCCACCCTTTTGGTTTACCTGGACATTTTATGTCAGCCTATTCCTAGTCGTTCTGATAGCGCTCTACGGGTTTATAACAGTACGCGAAAACAGTTTGTTGCGAATTAAGAATGATCTTGAAATTCTAGTACATAAGCGTACCCAAGAGCTGTCGGCAAAGAGCGAAGCGCTTCGTTTGCATACAGAGAGTTTGAATAAAGCAAACAAAGAGATTAATGCCAAATCGAAAATTTTAGAAAAACAGAATAAAGCTTTACTCGAAAGCAATAAAGAGATTACCCTTCAGCGCAATGAGCTTGAGGAGCAAAGGAATTCTTTAGCTAACCTAGCTTGGTCTCTGCAAGACAAAAATGAGGAGATTACCAATCAGCGGAATGAGATTGAAAAACAAAAAATCGAGATTACCGATTCAATCATGTATGCCAATCGGATCCAAAAAGCAATTTTGCCCTCCGATAAAAATATTAAACGGATTTTTAGCGATTTCTTCATCTTTAATAGGCCTAAAAGTATTGTTAGCGGTGATTTTTATTGGGCTACCCGAATAGGTAAGCATCGGATTATTGCTGTAGTTGACTGCACCGGACATGGAGTTCCCGGAGGTTTTATGAGCATGTTGGGTGTATTAATGTTCAACGAGATTATTAATACCAAGGGAATTGTTAATCCCTCTGAGATACTCGACAGGCTTAGAGAAGGGATAATTGCTCTGTTACATCAAACCGGTGATCCTGATGAAGCCTCCGACGGCATGGATTTGTCGCTTTGCGCCATTGATGATGATACCAATACCTTAACCTATTCAGGGGCCAATAGCGTTATGGTGGTTTATAAGGCTGCCCAGAAACCTGTTGATGCGCTTAAAGAGTATCGTTCCGATAGGATGCCGGTGGGATACCATCTTATTATGAATCCTTTCTCAAATCAAACGATACAACTTGAAAAAGGTGATCTATTTTACCTATACACTGACGGACTTATTGATCAGTTTGGCGGACCTCATGGCAAGAAGTTCCAACCTAACAACCTTCGGTTGTTTATACTCGAAAACCATCACTTACCCATGGCGGCTCAAGGTGAAAAGTTGCAAGAGGTGTTTGATCAATGGAAAGGAAAATACTTTCAGGTTGATGATGTGATGGTTATGGGGGTCAGGGTGTAGCCTTACCCTCTTTCTTTACAGCTTCCCACATAATTTCAATAGGGTGTAATGACTGTTTGCCTGTTCCATCCATAATTTGATGCCTACAGCTAGTTCCTTCTGCAGAAATAATGGTGTTTTGATCCGCTTTTCTTACCTCCGGAAAGAGCACCAGCTCCCCAACTTTCATCGATAAATCGTAATGTTCTTTTTCAAATCCGAATGACCCGGCCATTCCACAGCATCCGCTGGGTATTTCGGAAACGCTATGCCCGCTTGGGAATCGGAGCATATCAAGGGTCATTCGGGTTGAAGCTACCGCTTTTTGCTGGCAATGTCCATGAAATTTTATGCTCCGATTCGTATTAGCAAACTGTTCCTGAACGATTCGTCCGGCTTGAACTTCTCGCATAAAAAATTCCTCAAAAAGGAGGCAATGATGAGCAATTTCTTGTGCAGTTGATCTGAGTTCAGAAGAGACTAAATCCGGATATTCATCCCTAAAGCTCAGTATTGCAGAGGGTTCGATTCCTACCAAAGGAGTAGATTGCGATATAACGTCTTTTAAAGACAAAACATTGCTATTCGCAATTCGCTTTGCACTGTTTAACAGGCCTTTAGATATATAGGCTCTACCACTCTCAGAAATGGCTGAAATTTGAACATTATAGCCTAATTGGGTAAGCAAATCATAGGCTTTTTGACCAATATGCGAGTCGTTGTAGTTCGTAAATTCATCTGCAAAAAGGAATACTTTTGACCGATTAGGTAAAGCCTGTTTCATGCGTTTTTTTGCCCATCTTTTTAGGGTAATGGGGCTAAGCTTTGGAAAATCTCTTAGTGGAGCAATACCCACAAATTTTACCATACCCCATTTTACCACTTTCCGTCTTAACATCCAATTATAAAACCACGGAGCAATACTTCCAAGGGCATTAATCTTTGAAATATTTCCGATGAGTCTTGTCCGCAGTGGAATTTTGTGACTCTTGTACCAATGGTGCAAAAACTCGGCTTTAAGCTTAGCCATATCCACATTGGAAGGGCATTCGCTCTTGCAACCTTTGCACGAAAGGCATTGGTCAAGTATGTTATACAGTTCCTCGTGGTCAAAAGGGTTAGCCTTAGGACTGTTGGTTAAAAATTCGCGTAGCAGATTTGCTCTGGCGCGGGTCGAATTCCACTCATCGCGGGTAGCCATGTAGCTGGGGCACATAGTGCCTCCGGCAGTGTGCGTTTTTCGGCAATCACCCGATCCATTACACTTTTCAATTGCCCTTAGTAATCCCTGTGTGCTACTGAAATCTTGTAGAGTTTTGAGCTCTTTGGGCTTAACCTGATGGTTATACCTAAGGTTGGTATGTAGGGGAGGGGTATCAACAATTTTTCCCGGATTGAAAAGTCCATATGGATCCCAAACTTGCTTAACTTGCCGCATGTATTGGTAAACTTGCTTTCCTACCATAATGGGTATGAGTTCACCCCTAAGCCTGCCGTCACCATGCTCACCGCTTAGAGATCCCCTATATTTTTTTACCAAATGAGCCACCTCAAATGCGATGGTACGAAATAGCGTTACATCATGGCTGTCTTTTAGGTTTAGAACAGGGCGCAAATGGAGCTCGCCACTGCCAATATGAGCATGGTACACGCAACGAAGATTATGCCTATTTAGGATGCCCTCAAAATCGTGCATATACGATGGTAAATCAGCAGGATCAATGGCTGTATCCTCAATGAGTGAAACGGGTTTGGCATCGCCCTCAATATTGGAAAGTACACCTAAACCTGCTTTCCGAAGGGCCCAAACCTTCTTCATATCCTCTCCGGAGATTAGCGGGAAATGGTATCCAAACCCATTGTGCCGCATCTCTAGTTCCATCTCTTTAGCAACGTTCACAACTTCCTTCTCTGATAAAGCCCAAATCTCGACGATTAGAATGGCCCCTGGATCGCCCTGGATAAAAAAACGGTTCTTTTGCTGCTCCAGGTTCTGCTTTGTACAACCCAGCACAATATCATCCATCAGCTCTACAGCTCCGGGTTTGTACTTAAGGGCAATGAGGTTCGCTTCAAATGCCTGATTCCTATCGTTAAGATGGATACAAAGCAGCGCTTGGTTTTTGGGTGGCAAATCCACCAAGTTTAGCTTAATTTCGGTGATAAAACCCAAAGTTCCTTCGGCACCTGCAATCAGCTGGCACAGGTTAAAAGGCTTATCGGATTGAGGATTAAAAATAGCCGAATCGGCTAGCAGGTCTAAGGCATAACCTGTATTTCTTCGCTTAATTGTTGGTTTAGGGAACTGTTCTGCAATCTCCATTTTTGCATCCTGATCAGTATAAAGATC
>CAZKPD010000042.1:12959-18724 GCA_964554585.1 uncultured Rikenellaceae bacterium | reverse complement strand
ACCTGCCCACCTTTACCGCTTTTTGTAGTAATAATAATCACGCCATTGGAAGCCCTAATCCCATATAGTGCTGCGGCAGCCTGTCCTTTAAGTACATCAATGCTTTCAATATCTGCGGGGTTAATGTCTATGGTACGGTTGGCAACGTCTGATCCTGTAACACTATTCCCTGTAGAGAAAGATGGGGCCGAAGAAATGGGCATACCGTCAATCACATATAGAGGTGTATTATCTCCAGTAAGTGAGCGAGCACCACGAATCACCACTTGTGAAGAAGCACCGGGCATACCGCTGGAAGGCCTAATGTCAATCCCCGCAGTTTTCCCTTGTATGGCCCCTAATATGTCCACATTCCCGGTACGAGCTATCTCATCAACAGAAATCTCCTGAACTGCATAGCCTAGTGCTTTTTTCTCCTTTCGAATACCTAAAGCCGTAACAACAATCTCCTTCAGAGAAAGCATTTCAGACTCAAGAACAGCGTTCACCACTGAACGCCCCTCAATTTGCAGCACAAGAGTTGAATAACCAACAGACCTAAACTCAAGTGCTGTAGATCCAGCTGGAACATTAATGGCATATTTACCATCCATATCGGTGGCTACACCTATTGTTGTTCCAACAACCTGTACGGATGAACCGGGTATCGGCATCCCATCCTCGGCACTAGTTACAGTACCGGTAACTTGCACTGTCTGCGCTTGCAGGTAACTAAACCCTGCAAAAACGAGCAATGCAAACAACAAGCAAATTTTTTTCATAGAGCATTTTTTAGGTTTAAATTTGGTATAATAAGGTTTAAAAACATACGCAAGATATGCTAATTTCTCAAATAAATTTATACAAGGTCCCTATTTTATTAATACTTCCATGCTGTTTTGAAAGATTCTAACTTATAAGATTGCCGGCATCATGTGCAGGTAGTCTAGCCTATTCCATAATATTATATAAAATTCATACTATTCTTCATAAAATCAACCACTGAGAAATATGGCACATAAGATTGATATACAATAGTATACGATACCTAGCCCCAAAAAAGGGATTAAAGGTGGTAACAAAAAAACGAGAAGCCTTAAACAAGAGGGATACCGAAATAGACCCTCAAAAAACGTTTTGACAGTTAGCTTACTAGCCATAAAAAAAGGGAAGCATAGTTTGCTTCCCTTTTTCTATTAGGCTTCCAACAATACTATTTAAGCCACTTATCTAACCAGCCAAAGAATTCGCGCTGCCAAACCACCGAGTTTTGGGGTTTGGTTACAAAGTGGGTTTCGTCCGGAAAAACCAGCAATCGGCTGGGGATACCCTGCAGCTGCGCTGCATTGAATGCCTGCAAACCTTCCGTGTAGGCGATACGAAAATCGTACTCGCCCACAATTACCATAATTGGTGTATTCCACTTATGTACCAGTTTATGGGGACTATTGGCATAGGTACGCTGTGCTACCTTATTATCCTTATCCCAATAGGCTCCTCCAAAATCGTGATTGGGGAAGAATACCTCCTCGGTGGAGGCATAAAAGCTCTCGAAATTGAACATCCCATTGTGGGCAATAAAAGTCTTAAAGCGGTTCTCATGAATTCCGGCTAAGTAATATACCGAATACCCTCCATAGCTGGCACCCACTGCACCCAATCGATCCTCATCAACCCAAGGTTCTTTTTTTACATTATCGATGGCGCTTAGGTAATCCTTAATGTTCTGTCCACTATAGTCGCCCGATATCTGTGCATTCCATTCTTGTCCAAACGAGGGTACTCCACGGCGATTAGGAGCCACCACCACATAGCCATTGGCTGCCATAATTTGCAAATTCCAGCGATAGCTGAAAAACTGGCTCACTGTACTTTGTGGTCCTCCCTGGCAATAGAGCAATGCGGGGTACTTTTGGGTCTCATCAAAATTTGGAGGCAGAACAACCCAAACCAACATTTTCTTCCCATCAGTGGTTTCTACCCAACGCTGAGTAACCTTAGCCATGTTAATGTTATCGTAAATATTCTGGTTGGTAAAGGTCAGCTGGGTTTCTTCGCCGGTAGCAGTTTTCACAGCAAACAGCTCGGTGCCCATGCTTAGGCTCATTCTTGCAGTAATCAGTTTCCCTTCAACGGGTGTTACCCAAGTGTAGTCGTGCCACCCATCGGTAAGTTTAGTAATCTCATGGTTGCTCAGCTCAATCCTGTAAATCTGTTGGGTAGCCTCAGTGCCGCTAAGGAACAGTATACGCTGACCACATAAGCTCCACTGTACGCTTTCCACGTTCTGATCAAAATCTTTGGTTAGCAGCTGCCTTTGTCCCGACTCCAGATCGAGCACATATAAGCGGGTAATATCGCTCTCGTACCCTGGAGTCTCCATGCTTCTCCATGCCAACCGTTTTCCATCGGGTGAGAATGCTGGGTTAATATCGTAGCCCATCATACCCTCAGTCACATTCTCGGTTATACCTTCATCAATATGGTACAGGTAGATATCGGAGTTGGTGGTTTTAGCCAGTTCTGTGCCCTGAAACTTTTTACTTACATAGGCAATACACTTCCCATCGGGGCTCCAAGCCACATCATCCAAGCTAAAAGAGGGCGACATGGGAGCATCCCAAGGTTCACCTTCCAAAATATCTTTGGCTTCGCCAATTTGGCCTTTGCTGTAGGGCGCAACAAAAATATGGCTAAAACTACCGTCGCGCCAGTAATTCCAGTGGCGGTACATCATGCTGTCGTAAATGCGAACTGTGGCCTTATCCATATCGGGATGAAAATCCTTTACGGTTTTATTCATTTGCACATTTTTAGCATACAAAATACGATCACCGCTTGGCGCATATAAAAAGGAATTAATGCCATCCTTTACATGGGTAACCTGCTTGGCACTGGAACCGTCAGGATTTATCTCCCAAAGCTGTACCTCACCGCTTCGTGATGAGAGAAACCCTATTTTTGCTCCATCGGGACGCCACTGCGGATCAAAATCTCCCGTTTGGTATCCTAAAATTTCTTTTGGTTCGCCACCGGATACAGGAAGCGTATAAAAAGCGGTCCCACCCTTATTAGCCTCCATGGCATATCGTGTAACGGTGTACAGTATGGTCTGCTTATCGGGTGAAACCTCTGCTCCTCCCACACGCCCAAATTTCCATAGCACCTCGGGAGTTAAAACACCGTTGGAAATTTCTTGGGCTGTAAGCTCCACATCAGGGATGATGGGCTCCGACTTCTTTTTCGTCTCGCCCTCTTGGCAAGACCATAGGGTGGCAAACAACGCCATAATCACAGCTGTTTTAAGATTAATCTTGGTCATAATTCACTCTATTTATTTGGTATACTTTTAGAACTTTACGCTTTAGTGACAAAAATAGGCTATTT
This sequence comes from uncultured Rikenellaceae bacterium, assembly GCA_964554585.1. Classification (GTDB taxonomy): domain Bacteria; phylum Bacteroidota; class Bacteroidia; order Bacteroidales; family Tenuifilaceae; genus Perlabentimonas. The sequence continues at coordinate 15,358 of CAZKPD010000042.1, read as the reverse complement.
TTCACTGACTGCATAGGCTTATAAATTAAATAGCACAACTTTGAGAGGTTTGTAAATAGGCTATCTTTGTATGTACAAAACCCAATATTATGGCAATACACTTTAATACGGAGAATTTGGAGAACCTAATTGTGGTTGGCGATCGGGTACTTATCCGCCCTAAAAACCCTGAGGAGCGCACCCAAGCAGGTTTATTGCTCCCTCCCGGAGTCCAAGAAAAGCAAAAGGTGCAATGTGGTTATGTGATAAAAGTGGGCCCCGGATACCCTATCCCGTACCCCGGTGAGGAAGAAGAGCCTTGGCAAAAAAGGAAAGAGGCCTCTAAGTACTTTCCGCTTCAGGCACAAGTGGGCGATTTGGCTGTTTACCTCCAGGATAGCGGAACCGAAATAGAGTTGAGCAATCAGAAATATGTAGTAGTCCCCTTTCAGGCTATCCTCATACTGCAGCGAGATGAGGGGCTTTTTGAATAGAAATAGAGAGTACCTATTTGTTTTTTGGGCATAATCGGTATATTTGCAAACAATTCGGTGAATTGCCCAACATTAAACACTAACAGTACTATCAATAAGAAAACCTTTTAATAAAATGAAAAAGACATCATTAATCATCAATATCGTTTTAGCAATAGCAGTTGTTGTTCTATTCATTCTTCATTTTGCCAGCAAACCCGCTACCACTACTACGCTTACCCATGACGTAGAGACAAAAGCTATTGCCAATGAAGCAACCTCGATTGCTTGGGTTAATATGGATTCGGTTCTGGCCAATTACGATATGTACTTCGATATCCAAAAAGAGTTGGAAGAGAAAGGCCGTAAGATGGAGCGGGATATGAATACCAGAACCAGATCGCTTGAAAAGGAGATGATTGATTTTCAGGACAAAGTACAAAAGGGGTTAGTAACCCGTTCAACGGCTCAACAAATGCAGCAAGACCTTGCTCTAAAAGAGCAGGAACTCTATGTTTATAGGGATGAGCTAAGAATGCAATTCGCCGAAGAGGAGCAGGTAATGCTCAGAAGAATTCAGCACGGAATTACAGATTTTGTTAATCAGTACAATCAGGACAAGGGCTATGAGATAATCCTTAGCGGAGCATTTGGCGGACCTCTTCTTTATGGTCATCCCTCCATTGACATTACTGCGGATGTTTTGAGCGGATTGAATAAGGAGTACCAGAAGAGTAAACCCGTAAAAAAATAAGTAGCATTCATTTTTATCCCATTAGCCCCTGGTTCGAGGGGCTTTTTTGTTATGAATACCAACTATTTTGATCGGCACCAATTTACTCCTCACATCCAAGAGAGGATTAATCCAAAATTGGGGATTTGCATTGTGCTACCCTCGTACAATGAGCCTGAGTTGGATGTTTCGCTAAGGGCATTGGCAAACTGCAAAAAACCTAGCTGTGCGGTAGAGATCATTGTAGTGGTAAATTATCCGGAACACTCTTCAGAAGAGATTAAAGCCAATGCTCTACAGTGCTTAGAAGCTATCAAAAGCATGGATAGACAGCTGAATGACAGCGATTTTCGATTCATCCCTATAGCAGCCTTTGATATGCCCAAAAAGCATGCGGGTGTAGGCTTGGCTCGAAAAACGGGAATGGATGAAGCCGCATGGCGTTTGTTGCATTCGCAAAGCGGATATAAAATAATTGGATGTTTTGATGCCGACTCCACCTGTAGCGATAACTATCTTACCGAATTGGAAAAATTATGGATTTTAAAACCAAATACCAGTGGATGTTCCATTCGCTACGCCCATCCTATTTATGGCAATAACTATAACCCGAAAGTGTATGACGCTATAGCGCAGTATGAGCTACACCTAAGGTATTACATGTATGCCGGGAGGTATATCCATCATCCATTCTCGTACCAAACTGTGGGATCGAGCATGGCAAGTAGCACCCAAACCTATGTTAACATTGGGGGAATGAGCAAACGTAAAGCGGGCGAAGATTTTTATTTTTTACAAAAAATAATTCCGCATGGAAATTTTGAAGAGCTGAACTCAGCCATAATCTACCCCTCACCCCGCCCATCCAACAGAGTACCTTTTGGAACGGGTAGAGCCATTAGCACTCATATCAATCAGGTCCAAAACGAATATCTCACCTACCAATTTGAGTCGTTCTTAACCCTAGCCAATTTCTTAGGTACAGCACCCACCGCACTTTTTAATGCATCGGATAAATCCGTAAAAACCTTTTTTAATGCATTACCTTCCCCACTACAAGAGTATCTTGAAATGCAGGATTTTTACGGTGCCATTAATGAGATTAACACCAATACTTCAACTGCCGAAGCGTTTGCGAAGCGATTCTTTTTGTGGTTTGATGCCTTTCAGCTCCTAAAATACCTTAACCAGCTACACACCACCCATTTTCAGAA
>CAZKPD010000042.1:12537-12949 GCA_964554585.1 uncultured Rikenellaceae bacterium | reverse complement strand
GCAACCCGTATTGACGGAAGCAGCCAAGCTGGCATCACTTATGAACCCCGGTTCGGATGGATGGAGCGATACGAAGCAGCTGCTGCACTTTTACAGGATGTACGATTTAAATCCTCAAAACAGCTTCAAAGGCACTTTTTGATTTTGTGATTGGACCTCCAAATTGGCACTTTCATACTAGAATTTATGCCGTTTATCATTTTTCGAAAAAGTTTACCGCGCACTGCTTAACCTTTAGCCAACCCCTCCGTAAACCAAACCAAAGAACACGCATAGTTCATAGTAAGAAGGTTTTGTTTTTTTAGTTAAGGTTAGGTTTCAGGTTTTTAGGTTAAATCAGGTTACAGCAGGAAAAACAAAAAGTCCACCCCTAAATGGTGGACTTTTTAAGTTGTGCTACAGCTTGTACTAT
>CAZKPD010000042.1:0-12516 GCA_964554585.1 uncultured Rikenellaceae bacterium | reverse complement strand
GGGTGAATTGCCTCAACAGGGCAAACATCAGCGCAAGAACCACAATCAGTGCAAATCTCTGGATCAATCTTATAGATATCACCTTCGGAGATAGCTTCAACGGGGCACTCGTCAATGCAGGTTCCGCAAGCTGTGCAATCATCAGAAATTACGTATGCCATTTTTTCTTTCTTTAAAAAGTTAGACTTGGTGCATTAAGCACTACAAAAGTACTATCAAATATCCAAAAGAAAAACCCACAAACGCTGTTTATAACCAGTATAAATACAGATAAAGGCTTTGGAGCAAATCCTTACTATGCGTAACTATTGGAAAGAAAAAGGCTATCCCTATTTAGCATTGACCGAAGGCAGATGAAAAAGAAAAACATGGTCAGCTATAAATAGGAATACTTTATTAAACTCTCAATCCTTTTCGGTTGAGATTGAGTAATAACTCCTCTATAAACTTTTTGGAAAAATTTTTGCTTAGTATTAATCGGTTTCTACGGTACAATAAAGAATAAAACTAGCTACTTTTGAAAGTCTTTAATATCAAAATATATCCAACCATGAAAAGGATTATCACGCTCTATGCAATTCTGCTTGCCACTGTTACCATAGTCCAAGCCCAAGGTCCACAACTTACTGTGGAGAACAAGGTTTACAATTTCGGAACAATTAAAGAAGAGGCTGGTTCGGTCTCGTACAGCTTTGAGTTTACGAATACGGGTGATGCCCCTCTCATTATTTCAAGGGTTTCATCTTCTTGTGGATGCACTGCTTCCGAATGGCCAAAAGAGCCTTTGGCCCCGGGTGCCAGTTCAAGCATAACTGTCACCTATAACCCTGTCAACCGTCCCGGTGCATTTAACCAGAGTATAACCATTTATTCCAACGCCGGAAAAGCAGGTACAGTGCTTGTGATTCGCGGACAGGTGGAACCTCGCCCGCAAACTCCAGCTGATATTTACAAGAGGAAGATTGGGGAAGTTGGATTAAACAATTCCCACCTTTCATTTGGCAATGTTGATCATAACGGCGAGGCTACAGGTTCACTTGAGATGTATAATTTTGGGAACGAGCCGGCAACCATTACTTTTAAAAATATTGCCGATCATCTTACCGTTACCACAGAACCAACAGTTATAGCACCCAATGCCAAAGGGGAGATCAAGGTTGTTTTTGATGCAAAAAAAGCTGACGATTGGGGATTTGTTATGAATAGGGTAACAATGCTTGTGAATGGAGAAAGCCCCCAGGGCAACCTTATTAGTATAAGCGCAAACATTCAGGAAAACTTCGCTGGACTAAATGAGGCAGAGCTGGCCAAAGCCGCAGAAATTTCTTTTAACGAAATCGTTTATGACTTTGGCGCAGTTGAAGAGGGATTTATGGTTAGGCATGACTTTAATTTTACAAACACCGGAAAAAGTGATCTAATCATTAGAAAGGTTAAGGCCAGCTGTGGATGTACTACCATTGCTCCCAGCAAGTTGGTTATCAAGCCCGGAGAGAGCAGTTCCATCAATGCTTCTTTTAGAACTAACGGATATGTGGGAAGGCAAAGCAAAACAGTAACGGTTATTACCAATGATCCAAAACAGTCGTCAATGGTTTTGAGGCTAACCGGAACTGTAAACAAAAAGCAATAGTTCCATTAACTTACAAAAAAAGCGATACCGAATCGGTGTCGCTTTTTTTGTCCTGTTTGAGAGTGTCTTTTACTCATCATCATTGGCTAATCCACGAACTTCCTGCTCCATAACGTGCCCATAAATTTCTTGTAGAATGGCATCGTACCTATTATAGATTATCCTTCGACGAAGTTTTAGGGTTGGAGATAATTCTCCTGAGCTTGTATCCCACTGCTCTGACACCACACGGATCCGCTTAATTTTCTCGTGACTTCCCAGCGATTTATTTACCTCATTCACCTCTTTCTGTATTCGGGCAATAACCTCCGGAATAAGTACCAGCGCTATATTATTCTCATAGTGAATTTTGTATCGGGCACACCAGTTGTGTAAGAACATGAAATTGGGTGATATTAGTGCGCTCACAAATTTCTCATTCTCACCAACTATCATTGCCTGCTCAATAAAAAACGACTCCTTCAGCTTGTTCTCAATCATTTGCGGAGCAACGTACTTCCCGTTAGAAAGCTTAAAGATTTCTTTCTTCCGATCGGTAATGGCCAAAAATTTGCCCTTACGCAATTCGCCAATATCTCCGGTATGGAACCATCCCTCCTTATCAATGGCCTCGGCGGTTTGCTCGGGCGAGCGATAATAGCCCATCATTAGGCTGTCCCCTTTCATTAGTATCTCACCATCCTCGGCAAACTTCACCTCAATATTGTTTACAATGGGTCCAACGGTACCAAACATCACATTACCCGGAGTTGTAGGATAGTTTACCGCAATCACAGGTGAGGTCTCTGTGAGCCCATACCCTTCGTAAATAGGTACTCCTGCTGCAAAAAAGACCCTTGCCAATCGGGGTTGCAATGAGGCTCCTCCGCTAATGATAAATCGAAGATTCCCTCCTAGGGCGGCTGCCCATTTACTAAAGATTAGCTTACGCGCAATCTTTAATTTAAAATCATACAACTTTCCATTGCCCTCCTCATTGTACTTATATCCCAGATTAACCGCCCAGAAGAAGATACTTTTTTTTATGCCTTTCAGATCTCTTCCGGTAGCCAAAATCTTATCGTAGGTTTTCTCAATTACCCTAGGAACAGAAACGAAAACAGTAGGCTTAATCTCCTTAAGGTTATCCCCTATGGTGCCCATATTCTCTGCATAGTAGATAGACACTCCAATGTACTGATAGTAATAGCCTACTAAACGTTCATACACATGGCTCAAAGGCAGAAAGCTAAGGGCTGTATCCGTGTTATCCAAATTAAAACAGTGCTGCAACGCAAGCACATTGGAGATAAAATTTTTGTGAGAGAGCATCACCCCTTTAGACAATCCTGTAGTACCCGATGTATATATGATAGAAACCAGATCGTCAGGCTTAACCGAATGCTTTATCTCTTCCAGTGCCAACTTCATATTTTGAACCTCGCCCTTACCCTTTTCAATAAGCTCTTTCCAGTTGGGTACACCCTCAATATCATTAAAACTATAGCAGCCAATAATATTTGGAATCTTATCCACCATGGGCTTTATTCGAGCATAGAGGAGTTTGTCCGATACAAATACTAAACGCGCCTCGGAATGGTTTAAGATATGCTCATACTCCTCATTGCTAATGGTAGGGTAAATAGGTACGTGCACAATCCCCGCCTGGCTTGATCCCATATCCACAAAATTCCATTCGGGCCTGTTGTTGGTAATGGTCGCTATTTTGTCGCCCTTCTTCAATCCCAATGATAGGAAAGCGTAGCTTAATAGGGTAGAATTCTCAATGTATTCAGCTATGGAATAGTCCATCCATTGCCCATTCACCTTACACCCCAAAACGGGCGAGTTTTCATACATTTTTTTCCCGCGTTCCAAAAGATCAAAAGTACGAGTTACTTCCATATTCATATTTTTTTGTTAAACCTTACCATAAAAATTATGGTTAAACTATAGCTCAATTTCAGTATTATTGTAAAAAATTAAAACACCAAAAATATGAAAAAGATCATACTTTCTTTAAGCATTTGTTTGATTTTTTTTGCCGTAATTGCGCAAGAGCCCTATGCTTATAGATTATACGACAGTAATGGCCATAGCATTTCCTTTACCACAATGGTTAATGAGACGGTAAAAAGCGACGTAATCCTATTTGGCGAACTGCACGATAACCCCATAGCTCATTGGTTACAGCTTGAGCTGTGCCATGCTCTGAGTAGCGCAAAAGCACCTTTTGTGCTGGGCGCCGAAATGTTTGAGGCTGACAATCAGCTGATATTAGATGAATATCTGCATGGGCTGATCTCCCAAAACCGATTTGAGAATGAGATTCGATTGTGGAATAACTATAAAACCGATTATAAACCGCTTATTGAATTTGCCAAGGAGGCGCAAATTCCTTTTGTGGCTACCAATATCCCACGCCGTTATGCAGCTATGGTTGCTGCAGGAGGTTTAGAATCGCTTAACCAGCTCACCCCTGAAGCTAAAAGCTATATGGCTCCTTTACCCATTGAATTTGATGCAGAGCTGCCGGGGTACAAGGCTATGCTCTCTTTTGGCGGGATGCCCGCCAAGGGGGGTAGTGCAAACCTGCCCAAAGCACAAGCCATTAAGGATGCCACTATGGCATGGAACATTGCAAAAAATATTGAAACAGGTAAGCTCTTTATCCATTTTCACGGCACTTACCACTCAAACAGCTATGAGGGTATTGGGTGGTATCTTAACCGATACAATCCGGAGCTGAAGCAAAAAACCATTGCCACTGTTCTGCAAGATCAAACGGACGAATTGCTTGAAGAGAATAAGGGACTAGCCGATTACATTATTGTAGTACCCACTCGGATGACCCGAACCTACTAACACTTTTGCCTAGAATAGCTCTACACCACAACATTGATACGACGAAGCGTATGCTCTAAACATTCCCGAAGTATTAAACTCCATGTGGATCTGACCCAATCGGTCAACGGCAATAATGCCTCCATACCCACCTGCTTTACGTAGCTTATTTTGCACCACCTCATGGGCTGCTTGTTCAAGGGTTAGCCCTTTGTATTCCATTAAAGCCGAGATATCATGTGCAACGGTGTACCTTATAAAGAACTCACCATGACCGGTAGCAGAAACTGCACAGGTACTATTATTGGCATAGGTCCCTGCTCCAATAATGGGCACATCGCCCACCCTCCCATAGCGCTTATTGGTCATCCCTCCGGTTGAGGTGGCTGCAGCCAGGTTACCATGCTTATCCAATGCCACGCAGCCCACTGTACCCATTTTTTGCTCGCGATCTAGTGTACGTTGCAGCTCCTGATAGCTCTTTTCTGTGTAAAAGTATGCGCTATCTACCAGCTCAACCCCATGTTGCGAAGCAAATAGCGATGCCCCTTTGCCTACCATCAGCACATGCGGTGAAACTTCCATTACCATTCGGGCTGCCGTAACAGGGTTCTTTATGTCGCCTACCCCTGCAACCGCTCCTGCCGACAAATCTGCACCAAACATTATCGCTGCATCCAGCTCGTTACGTCCATCATGGGTAAAAACAGCGCCTTTGCCGGCATTAAAAAGGGGGCAATCCTCGAGATAACGAACCACTTGCTCCACCGCATCAAGGCTAGTACCGCCACTATTTAAGATTTGAGTTCCCTCCATTAGGGCTGCAGTAAGCTCATTGCGATAAGCTTGGAGTTCCTCCTCAGTAAAGCTATCGGGCGTAAAATTTCCGGCACCACCGTGCAACGCTATGGCCCATTCATTTGTCTTGTTGTTGCTACTATTGCATGATGCAAAAGCAATTAGCAGAACAAGTAACATCCAAGAAAAATATTTTCTCACTCTAATCATTGTTTGCATATTATTGACCAAGATACGTATTACTTGCAGATCATTTACAAATTGCCCAATTTGAATAGGATGAAATTACCCTGCATTCTCCTCAATCTCCATTAGCTCCAACCATCGTTCCCCCTTTTCTTCCAGCAGATGGATTACCTCGGCTATGCGCTGAGATTTCTGCATTAGGGTATCATGATGAAGCGTTCCGCTGTTAATCTCCTCTTCCAACAGCGATTTCTCCTCTTCTAAGCTCTCTATCTCCTCCGACAGGCTGTCCAGCTCACGTTTTTGAGCAAACGTCAACTTGCGTGGTTTGGTCGCCTCCTGCTTTGGCTTTTGAGGTCGCTCGGTTACCACTTTGGGCATTTCGGCGGGCTGTTCTTTTTTCCACTCATAGTAGTCGGTATAGGAACCGGGAAATCCGCTAATCTCCCCATTCCCATCAAAAATCAGCAGGCCATCAACTACCTTATCTAGGAAATGCCTGTCGTGCGATACAGTGAGCACTACTCCGGGAAAATCTTCCAAATAAGCTTCCAACACATTTAGGGTTTCAATATCCAGATCATTGGTGGGCTCGTCTAAAATTAGGAAATTTGGGCTACGCATCAGGATAGTTAAAAGGTAAAGGCGACGTTTCTCACCACCGCTCAGCTTGCTCACAAAATTATTCTGAACCGCAGGTTCAAACAGGAACATATTAAGAAACTGCGATACCGAAAGGGTTTTTCCATCACCAAGGGTAACCACCTCAGCCACCTCGCGAGCCACATCAATCACCTTTTTCCCGTCATCAATCCTCATCCCTGCTTGGCGATAGTAGCCAAAAACCACCGTTTCGCCAACCTCTATATGACCCTGATCGTAAGGAATTGCACCTGTTATGACATCGATAAATGTTGTTTTTCCGGTTCCGTTATCACCTACAATACCCAGCCGCTCATAGCGGCTAAAGGTGTACGAAAAATCATTAAGGATGGTAATATCATCAAAAGATTTATAAAGCCCTTTAGCCTCCAGAATTTTCTTGCCCAATCGGGCAGCACCCACCTTGATACGAATATTACTGTTAGAAAAGCGCTGGGTAGCCTTTGCCCTTAGCTCATAAAACGCATCTATTCGGTACTTAGCCTTTGAGGTGCGGGCGGGAGGAGAACGACGCATCCAGTCCAATTCCTTGCGCAGCAAATTTGACGCCCTATCCACTTGTGCTGTACGGGCAGCAATGCGCTCTTGGCGCTTCTCGATAAAATAGGAATAATTTCCTTTATACCGATAAATCTCCCTTTGATCAATTTCGATGATATCGGTACACACCCGATTGAGAAAAAAACGGTCGTGGGTAACCATTAACAGCGTTACCCGACTACTCTTCAAGTAATCTTCCAGCCACTCAATCATACCCAAATCAAGGTGGTTGGTAGGCTCGTCCAGAATAAGAAAATCCGGATCGGATATAAGAGCAGCAGCCAGAGCCACCCGTTTTTTCTGTCCTCCGGACAGGGTAGATACATTTTGGGTAAGATCGTTTAACTTTAGGATAGTAAGTATCTGGCGAGCTTTCACTTCCAAATCCCAAGCGTTATACCTTTCCATAAGATCCAACGCTTCCTGCATCTCCTCTTTTGTGCCACCGGACATGGCCTTTTGGTAGCGGTTAATGGCTTCACCCTCATGGCTCGCCGCGGATAGCACATTCTCCACAATGGATTTGTTGGGAGCCAATTGTGGGTTTTGGTCCAGATACCCCACGCGTAGGTCGTTTTGCCAAACCACAGTGCCCGAATCCATAGACTCTAATCCGGCAATAATCCGTAAAAGAGTTGTTTTTCCTGCACCATTCCGTGCAATAAATCCTACTTGCTCATCCTTTGCCACCGTAAATCTCACGTTCTCAAAAAGCAGTAAATCGCCAAACGACTTTGTTAAATCTTCAACTTGCAGGTATGGAATCATAGGGTATAATTGTCAAAATTACGGGTTGCTCCTTAGGAATATTTTGCCACTAAAATGGTTGTCCAAAAATATACAAAATAAACCAATGAGAATAGTTCCCCAATTTCATCGCTTGGAGCAACGGTCTATCTCCACGATTTCATAAAGACCAGTAGCATGAGCCCAAAAATCTCTAAACGTCCCAACAGCATATTTATGGTCAAGAAAAACTTACCCAAATCAGGAATTAACGAGTAGTTTTCAACCATGCCCGTATCTCTAAAACCGGAACCAAGAGTGCTTAGGGTTGCTGCCGAAGCAGAAAAGGCTGAACCGATATCCACATTCATGGCTGATAGTGCCAACCCCGTAATAAAGAGGATAAGGAAATAGAGCACGATAAAGAGCATGGTAGACTCTATGGTATTGTCATCAACCGGATGCCCATCAAGGCGAACAGGAATAACCGCTTTAGGATGCTGCAACTTAAGCACTTGCCGCTTAATAACCCTAAAAAAGATTAGCATTCGATCCACCTTTATCCCCCCCGATGTTGAACCTGCACAGGCACATTGGAACGAAAAATAGACCAATAGCATTAGTGAAAACGGCGGCCATAGGGATATTTTGGCCGTAGAGTAGCCGGTAGTAGTTCCTATGGAAACCACCTGAAAGGCTGCGTGACGTAAGGATTGAAAGAATGAGTGGTATTGGTTAAACCATAAATTTAGGGTTATTGCGCCGACACCAATAACCACAGATAAAAAATAGAATTTTAGAACAGAGGATTTATACCATTTTGTTTTTTTTAGGGTAAAGATAGAGTAAAGCACTCCAAAATGCATCCCCGAAAGGAACATGAAAATGAGCGTAATAATCTCAATAGCATTGCTATTATAAAATGCAATGCTCGCGTTTTTTGATGAAAAACCACCCGTTGCAACGGTTCCAAACGAATGGATTACCGCATCGAAAAGGCTCATACCAAAAACATGGAGTAGTAAGGTTTGCGCTAACGTTAAACCCAGGTAAACCTGCAAAACAACCTTTAGCGTTTTATTGCTTTTATAGTGAAAGTTGCTTTTTGATAAGGGTGACATCTCCAGTCGCGAGAGCGACATGCTGGTAGTTCCAATGGCCGGAACGATGATTAGCGCAAACAGGATAATACCTATACCCCCCAGCCAATGTGCCGAAGAGCGCCAAAACAGCAGACCCATGGGCAGCACTTCCACATCAGTTAAAATGGTTGCTCCGGTGGTGGTAAACCCCGAAACGCTCTCGAACCACGCGTTGATTAAACTAAACTCTTTACCAAAGAATGCGTAGGGCAACATCCCGAAAAAACAGACAAATAGCCAACCTGCAACTACAATCACATAGCCCTCTTTGTGTGAAATACGGTCGGAAGGAGGAATAAATATCAACGGAAAAACTCCGGTTAAAGCAGAAAGCACGCATCCTAAAAGCAAAGGAATTTGAGCACCATCGGAATGGTAAACCGATATTATAAGCGACACGAACATTAATCCTGCCATAAGCAGTAGGATTTGTCCAATGTATCGGATAATAATGTGTGGGCGCATGCTTAGTGTAATAAACTATTTCTTTCTCTTAATCGAAGAGTACAACGGATCCATAAGATGTGTAATGGATTCCCTAAGGCTATAGAGCTCATCCCGCGTTTCAATGGGCACATCAAATGGTTTTCGGTATTTCACAAAATCATCAATTCCCTTAGTAAGCCTGATGATGGGAAGAACAAAAAAATGGTGCACCAAATAGGTAAACATCACCGTAAAAAGAATGCTGATGATGATTACAATTAGCCCCGGCATGGATGCGCGCTGAGCACTGTTCTCTAGATAAGTGGTTGATTCGTACAACGCATCCTGATAGATGATTACCAAATTCTTAACATGGTCCCCGGTAATCGAAAGGGACGGTTCTATTTGAGAAATGTAGGTCTGCAACCGAAAAAGCGAATCGGATAGCGATGCCTCGGCAATACTCTTAAAGCGATCGTAGCAAAGCTTAACCGAATCTAACAAAACTTGCTCTTCCTGCAGCTGAAAGCTGCTGATGGCAAAATTCAGGTTACGCTCAAAGTACCTGTTGGCTTCGACGTATTTCTTAGTCGCAATTGTGTTTTCGCCACTGGCAAAATAGAGAAAAGCCACCTTATGCTCGTCAAGCGCATTGAGCATATTCTTAGAGTAATCGATGCTTTTGTAGCTATCAATTACTAACCCCTTTACCTCACGCCCCAACTTGGTAATCTCATAGATTGAGATGGCTCCCGAAATAAAAAGGAGCGAAGCGAGGATAATAAACCCCATCATTATCTTAGTTCGAATTCCCATGGCACCCAAATTTAGCTTTGCAAATGTATAAAGAAAGGGATTCCGCTGTCCCTTTACAGCCCTTTTTTAGCAAGTTATCCCTTTTACCGCAAGTTTTGTAAATTGCGGGGGTCTAATGTACTAAAGTAGCGACAAGACACCTATTCAATTAGCATGCTTTCAGACCAAGAGCTTATTAGCAATATTCTTAACAACGACTCGAACGCATTCCAAGAGCTCGTAAACCGCTACCAGCCCTTGGTGGCAAAAACCTGTTTGGGTTTTGTTGACAACTACGCCGATGCAGAGGATATAACCCAAGAGGTTTTTATAGAGGTGTTCCTCTCGCTAAGCGGATATAGGGGAGAAGCTAAACTCTCCACCTGGTTATACCGAATCGCAGTAAACAAATCGCTTAACTTTATACGCCAGCAAAACCGCCATAAAGCGGTGAAGAGCATTGAGTCGTTTTTTAGACCCGACCATTCGGATACACCTAGGCATATAGATATTGAAGCCCCACAAAGCGACAATACGGATCAGAGCATCGAACGCGAAGAGAACAAACGGATTCTTAAAGAGGCTATCAACGGGTTAGCCAAAAATCAGCGTATCGCATTTGTACTAAGCAAGTATCACAACTTATCGTACAAAGAGATTGCAGAGATCATGGATACAAGCCTATCCTCTGTGGAGTCGTTACTCTTTAGAGCCAGACAGAATCTACAGAAAAAAATACTTAAATCCATTAATGAATAACCCCAGCGCAAGTTTTTCTTTTTCAGGTTGTCTAATCAAACAAAGAGCCTAAACCATGAAATGTAAAGAAGTCCATAAAAACTTTACTCAATCCTTAGAGCAGAGCCTATTGGAAAACCAAAAAGCAACCTTTGAGGATCACCTCAAGCATTGCAAAAGTTGCTCCGATGCTTTTGAACGTTTTAAGAGTATCTATAAGATTCCCTTGAATGAAATTGGCCAATATGCTCCCAATCCATTCATGGCGCAAAAGGTGATACAAAAAGTGGAACAGCTATCCACCCAACCCAAAGGGTTACCTCGGGTTGCCCTTCCCCGCTCCATCGCCTTAAGCTTGGCCATTGGGGGAATAGCTTTAGGGATTGTTGTAGGCACATTGCTCAGCACTGCTACCTTATCACAGAGTCCCAATGCGGATGCATTTGAACAGCTAGCCGAAGAGTATTTCCCCAGCAATCTATTTTCTCCTTACGAATTAATTGATAACGAAAATTAGACCTGTCGATTATGAACTACTTTACAAAATACCGCGTATTAGTGGGTGCCGTTATTCTACTGGCTGCTCTTAATATAACCATACTCATCACCCTGGGAGTTAAAAAAAATCAATCTCAGAAAGATGCCGCCCAATGGGGCCCTCCAAGAAATGAGATGCAAGGGGAATGGCAAAAGCCCAACCGATTAGAGCATGAGCTAAACCTTTCTCCTCAACAGCAGGAGCAGTTCCATGAGCTAAAAAGGGAGTACTTTCGCGATACCAAAGAGCACAAAGCCAGCTTACAAGTGCTATACCGAGCTTTAATGGAAGAGCTAAACTCCGAACAGCCCGACACCAACCTATTAAACCGATTGGCAGAGCAAATTGGACAGCTTCATACGGAACAGCAAAAGGCCACCTTCAACCATTTTCTATCGTTACAAAAAGTTTGCTCTCACGAGCAATACCAAATACTGCAACAAAACTTTATGCGACACATGGGTCCGCAAAATGGACAAAGAAGAGGGATGAACCATAACAATCAGCATCGCAACAAGAACAACCCAATGGATTAGCGCTAATCAACAACATATCAACCTTGTAAAATCGTTAAAAAATAATAATTATGAGAATAGTACGAATTTCAACAGCCATTGCCATACTGGCCGTGATACTTTCAGGAAACAGCACATTTGCCCAACGTGGACAGAATCATAGAGGAATGAATCCTCCTCAGGGAAAAATGATGATGCGCAGCTCCGATGCACCTCAATGGCAGGGCATGTATCGGCTCAATCTTACTGATGAGCAGCAGGAACAGATAACCCAACTGCGCACCAAACACTTGAACGAGGTGACTCCCTTGCGCAACGAGCTCAACGAAAAGCGAGCCCGTCTTCGCACTCTTCAATCCGTCGACAAACCCAATCAGAAGGAGATGGATAAGGTGATTGACGAAATGGCTGCTATTCGCGCTAAGATTCAGAAGAAATCTACTGCCCATCGGGTGGCCATCCAATCGCTGCTCACCGATGAACAAAAAGCTATTTTCAATTCGAACATGGGATCTCGAATGGGTGAAAACGGACCCAAAAGAGGACAAGGGAATTCCTGTGGCCGCTTTGGCAATTGGTAATTTCAACTTGTCAGCCAAGTTAATCCTCTCACGTATTTCACGATGAGAGGATTTTGTTTTATAGCAACTTATTATGTCCCTTTTTCTTACTTTTTTTCACTAAGATTGCAAAGAAATTTTAATTTTAGGTTAACGATTTTGTCAATGGGCAAATAGCTGAATACCTTTCGATTGTACAATAACCAATAAATAACAAAAAGGCCATGATACATTTTGGAGATATCCCTGAGGAGTATTGCAACGAGAAGAACTCAAAAATAGTTGTACTCCCTATACCCTACGACGGAACCAGCACCTGGGTTAAGGGCTCCGACAAAGGGCCGGAGGCCCTACTCGACGCTTCGGCAAATATGGAATTGTATGACATTGAAACCGATTCTGAAGTATATGTAAAAGGCATCTTCACTGCACC
>CAZKPD010000041.1:9350-18799 GCA_964554585.1 uncultured Rikenellaceae bacterium | reverse complement strand
AATCGGTGGCTGTGTTCAAATCCCTCGACGATATCTACGAAAACATTGGCGATAACCGACCCTTTACCCGTCAGCAAGCCAATGACATTATCAACGACCTGAAGATTTGCGACCCGGCCGTGGGGTCCGGTCACTTCTTGGTGTCGGCACTCAACGAGATTATTGCCATTAAGAACGACCTGAAAATTTTGCAGGACAGGCAGGGCCGACGGCTCAAAGAATACCATGTGGAGGTAGTAAACGATGAGCTGATTGTTACCGACGAAGAGGGCGAGCTGTTTGAGTACAACCCCAACAGCAAGGAGAGCCAACGAGTACAGGAAACGCTCTTTCACGAGAAGCAGACCATTATAGAAAACTGCCTCTTTGGGGTGGATATTAACCCCAACTCGGTAAAAATTTGCCGCCTGCGGCTATGGATTGAACTCCTCAAAAACGCCTACTACAAATCACCCCCTCTTGAGAGGGGGTCGGGGGGTGTGTCCCTACGCTACGAATCGTTGGGTGTGTCCCCCCGCGTCCTCGAGACCCTCCCCAATATCGATATTAACATAAAGTGCGGCAACTCGCTGGTAAGCCGTTTCCCGTTGGATGCCAACCTGGGCCAAGCCCTTAGGCGCAGCAAGTGGAATATTGAGAGCTACCGCAACGCGGTACAAACCTACCGCAACGCCCAGAGCAAGGAGGAGAAACGCGCCATGGAACGGCTAATGGCCGATATTAAGAGCGATTTTAGAAGCGAGATAACCCAAAACGACCCCAAGCTAAAGCGGCTCAACCGCATTAAGGGAGCGCTAACCGACCTTACCGGGCAAACCTCACTTTTTGAAAAGAGCAAAAAGGAGCTGGAGCAGTGGAACCAGAAGGTGAAAAAGTATGGCGAAGAGATTAAGACGCTGGAGGCCGAGATTGAGGAGATAAGGAATAATAAGATTTACGAAAACGCCTTTGAGTGGCGCTTTGAGTTTCCCGAGGTGCTAAATAGCCATGGCGATTTTGTGGGATTTGATGCCGTGATTGGGAATCCGCCTTATGGCGTCTCAATTAAAGGAAAGGAAAGAGAGTATTTAGTTGCTAATCTTTCAAAAGTTCCTGATTACGAAATCTACTATTGGTTTATAGATAAAGGGTATGAAATCTTAAGGAGCAATGGAGTTATTTCTTTTATAATACCAAATACAATCTTATTTAATGTTTTTGCACAAAACTATCGTTTATCTCTTTTCGACAAATGGTCTATAAATGAAATTTTAGATTGTACCAATTTTAATGTTTTTGAAGATGCGACAGTAAGAAATATCATTTTCCGTTTCACAAAATCCAACAGACAGGAAAATACCCTTGGCTATAAAAATACGGCAGATATTATAAGTTTTGAAAATCTTATAACACAGGAAGTTCTCTATATTTCAAAAGAAATAGCAAAAAATAACATTCAAAATTGGGGTTTGATTTTCAAATTAAATGATGAAGTTCTTAATCTAATTAAGAAATTAAAAACAAATAATATACTTAGTGATTATTACGATACAACGCAAGGATATATACCGTATAGGAAATCTGACTTGATTAAACTTTATGGAGAAAACAAAGCAGAGTCAATAGTTAAAAACAGAGAATGGCATTCAAATAAAAAAATAAATGATGAATATAAAGAAGAAATTTGGGGGGAATCTATCACCAAGTATAATTACAAACGCACTCAGAGTTTTGTTTGGTACGGAAAACATTTAGCAACCTATGTTGATTTAAAATTTTTCGACCAAAAAAGAATATTAATCAGAGAAATAACTAATCCTTCAATTATTGCTTGTCTAATAGAAGAAGAGTTTGTAAACGACCCACAAATAATAAATGTTATTCAAAAAAAAGATGATTATACTCTTGAATTTTTGTGGGCAATTCTAAATTCAAAACTTGCAACTTTCTTTCATTTCAATTCATCACCAAAAGCAACAAAAGGAGCATTCCCTAAAATTCTTGTAACAGATATTAATAATTTTCCTTTACCTAAATATGTAGACAGTTCGCTTTTAAATGAACTAGAGGATTTAGTTAACCAGATATTAACTATAAAAACTGAGGGAGACAGTATTGATACCAATACATTAGAATCCCAAATCGACCGGCTGGTTTACCGGCTGTATGGGCTAACGGAGGAGGATATAAAAATTGTGGAGGGGGTGTAACCTTGAAATTAGAATGTAGATTTTTTTAGTAGTTTTAGTATTGAAATATGAATAGAGTTTTGCATGAGTCTCAATAGTAAATTTATTAAAACAAAGCGCTATGAGTAAATTTAGAATTATTCTGATTGTCCTGTTTATAGGACTCTTAAACAGTTGTGTAAGCAGTTCCATAATTTTAACAGGAACAACAAGGGAGGAAATTGACCCTGATAAAGTTAAGCTATACATAAATGCACCCTCTCAATACGAGGTTATCGGAATTATTGAAGTCTCAAGTGATGTGGGATTCTCAAGGCAATTAGCTCAAGATAGGGCAATGGACAAGCTGAAATATAGGGCAGCAATAGTGGGAGCAAATGGTGTATTACTATCCCATACAGGAAGCCAGGTTATAGAATCAGCCGGGTATTATTCCAACGGAATTTATCATGGGGGTGGTTCCAGCTCAAAAATTTTAGCGCAAGGTTATGCAATATATGTTATTGAGGAGTAGCATATAGGGTTTTAATTAACGCTTCCATGCGCCTCCGGCACGGTAGAGGGTTATATAAGGGTTGGCAAAGACGTTTTTTGCGGCTAAAGCCCACAGTAATAGGCGGTTTTAAAGTTGAATTACCTCCGCTTTTAGCTATTACCGTCGGCTTTAGCCGATGGGTAATAGCAGCCTAGAACCTTGGGCTTCGACCCCGCACCCCGCACCACGCACCACGCACCACGTACCACGTACCACGCACCTCCAACCATGAACCCTACTACCCCCTCACATAGTGCGGCATATCCAACGGGATAACGGTTGAGATTTCGACCAATCCGGCAACCTTACCGTCTTTGTACCATGGGGTTTGGTAAATCATCTTTTTTACGCCTTTCTTCTCAATGGTGTAAGCATTGGATTCGCCCTTGTCCAGCAGCCTGCGGATTATCTCCACCGAACGGGGCGAGTGGCAGGTGAACATGCTCTGCCCAACCATTCCTTGCCCATCGCCCTTGCCAAAGGTGGCAATGGATTTTTCGTTCATATAGAGGATAATCCCCTCCGTATCGCACACGGTGATTGCGCAGTTGAGCGAGTTGGCCCAGTCGATATATTGTTCCATAGCTATTCTATATTTATCGTTGTTCGTCTATACACCTAAAACTTTGCACGGCTACTCCACCCCTTTCATGCTTAGCTGTATGCGTTTGCGCGGTATATCCACCTCTAAAACACGCACCTTAACATGCTCATGCAGCTTTACCACCTGGTTGGGGTCGGAGATAAACCGATCGGCCATTTGGGAGATATGCACCAATCCATCCTGCTTTACGCCCACATCCACAAAGGCACCAAAGTTGGTTATGTTGGTAACTATTCCCGGCAGCACCATTCCGGGGGTTAAATGTTCCATGGAGTAAATGCCTTGGGCAAACTCAAACACCTTGATGCGCTGGCGCGGGTCGCGTCCGGGTTTGGCCAGCTCCTCCATAATATCCTTTAGGGTGGGTAAGCCAATCTCCGGGGTAACATACCTCTTCACATCTATCCTGCCGCGCAGGCTTTCGTCCTTTAGCAAATCCTCAATGGTGCAATCCAAATCCTTAGCCATCTGCTCCACCACATGGTAGCTTTCGGGGTGCACAGCGCTATTGTCCAACGGATTTTTGGCATTGGCAATGCGCAGGAATCCTGCGCTCTGCTCAAAAGCTTTGGGGCCAAGGCGCGGAACTTTTTTTAGCTGGGTGCGGGCGGTAAAATCGCCATTCTCAGTCCGATAATCCACAATATTTTGCGCCAGCTGCGGGCCTAAGCCCGACACGTAGGTAAGCAGATGCTTGCTGGCCGTATTGAGGTTAACCCCCACATGGTTTACGCAGCTCTCCACCACCGTATCCAGCCCCTGCTTCAGTCGGGTTTGATCCACATCGTGCTGGTACTGCCCCACTCCTATGGATTTGGGATCAATCTTTACCAGCTCGGCAAGGGGGTCCATCAATCGGCGACCAATGGAAACCGCACCGCGCACGGTTACATCATACTGAGGGAACTCCTCTCGTGCAACCGATGAGGCAGAGTAGATAGACGCACCATCCTCGCTCACCACAAACACCTGTACATCGCGGTTAAAGCGGATACGCTTTACCAGCGATTCGGTCTCGCGGCTGGCCGTCCCGTTGCCTATGGCAATGGCCTCAATCTTATAGGTATCTACCAATGCGGAGATTTTGCTCATGGCCTTGCCCTGTTCGCTCTGGGGCGGATGGGGGTATATGGTTTCATTATGCTTTAGGTTGCCCTGCGAGTCTAAACAGACCAATTTGCAACCCGTGCGGTAGCCCGGGTCAATGCCCAATACATTTTTTTGTCCCAACGGCGATGAGAGCAGAAGCTGCCGTAGATTAGTGCTAAACACATTGATAGCCTCCTCATCAGCTTTGGATTTCAGCTCATTGGTAAACTCGTTTTCAATGCTGGGCTCAATCAGCCGTTTATAGCTGTCCTCCACCGCTAGGGCCACCTGCTGTGCTGCAGCCGTGTTGCCCTTCACAAATGCTCTGTCCAAATCGTCTATCACCCCATCGGCAGGGGGGATAATGGAAACCCTAAGGAAACCCTCGTTCTGCCCTCGGCGCATGGCCATAAAACGGTGCGATGCGCAACGGTTCATGGGCTCTTCCCAATCGAAATAGTCGGAGAACTTAGCACCCTCCTCCTCTTTTCCTTTCACCACCTTGGAGCGGATAATGGCGCTACGGCTAAAATGCCTTCGGGCCACATTACGCGCCCGCTCGCTCTCGCTCACCATTTCGGCAACAATATCACGGGCACCGGCCAATGCCTCCTCAACAGAGGGAACCTCATCGGTAATATATTTATGGGCAAGGGTTTCAATATCATCGTTACCCTGCTTATTTATCACCTCTGCAAGGGGTTCCAGTCCGCGCTCGCGGGCAATGGTGGCTCGGGTACGGCGCTTGGGTTTATAGGGCAAGTAAATATCCTCCAGTTCCACCGAATCGTAACACTCCTCAATGCGCTTGCGCAGCTCCGGCGTAAGCTTCTCCTGCTCCTCAATGGTTTTCAGAATGGTCTCCTTGCGCTTTTCCAACTCGGTGAGATTGTTGAGCCTGTCACGAATGGCCGCAATCTGTATCTCGTCAAGGCTGTCGGTCATCTCTTTGCGGTAACGGCTGATAAAGGGAACGGTAGCCCCCTCGTTTAGCAGTTTTACCGTATTTCGAACCTGTCCCGTTTTCAGGTTAAGCTCTTGGGCTATAATGCCCACATGGGTTTCTAAATATGTGCTACTCATCGTAATCTTAAAAGCTAAAAAGTATATGCAAAAATAGTAAACCTTTGGTAAGGAGTGGCAAAAATATATTATCCCATTGCTTCAAAAGAAATCGTAAAACCTCAACTATCTTTGTTCAACGTTGTTAGTTACTCCTAAAACGGAATCGCATGGATATTTCTATTGAAAAGCTTAAGCTTAAGGAGCGGATTACTCCACTGTTCCTTCTGATTGCTTCCTATCTGGCAATGGCATTGGTACTGCATATTGTCATCTATTTGCTGCTTTATCGGCACAAGTTCTCGTTTATTGACGCATTAGCCAATGCATGGATGCTATACGCCTACGCTGCATTAGGGGGCATTGCAGCACAAAGTGCATATAAAGCCAAAATTCTGAAAGTGAAGCATAATGATGAACTGGATTTCTCCAAAATCAGGCTTTACTTTATCAATACCGGCTACTCTCTGTTAGAGGAGGGGGATGGTAAAATGCTCTTTGAGAGCAAAAAGTGGGTCAACAGGCAGTTTAGCGGCTCACGCTACGTTAAGATTACATACAGCAACTCCTCTCTTCAAATACAATTACCCTTCAATTTGGTTTACCATGTGCATCATGCCTTTAAGTTTACCTCCATTTTTTTAAAGGATAAAGCTACGGATGGGGAGACACAAGCTGTTCGGGCAGAATAGCAGCAACAGGATTATATCCCATTGACAAAGAGAGAGTAAAACTCAATCCACCGCCTTGGTATCCATGGCATCACGAAGCCCATTGCCTATAATGGTAAATGCCAGCACCAGCAGCATAATGGCAACGCCCGGAAGGATGGCCAGATAGGCCTTGTCCATAATGATATAACCGTAATGATCCTTAATCATGGTTCCCCATGACGGGGCGGGGGGTTGCACGCCAATACCCAAAAAGCTAAGCCCCGCTTCCAACAGAATGGCTGTGGCAAAATTTCCTGCGGAGATAATGGCCACAGGACCCAACACATTGGGAAGGATATGCTGAAAAATAATTCGCCCCGGTCCGAAACCCAGCACCTTGGCCGCTTCCACAAACTCCTTTTCGCGCAGGGCAATCACCTGCCCACGTACTACACGAGCCACCTCCACCCACATGGTTAACCCCACCGCCACAAATATTTGCCAAAAACCTTTGCCCATCACCATGGTTAGGGCAATCACCATAAGCAGAGTGGGAATAGACCACACCACATTAATCAGCCACATAATCACGTCGTCGAGCCAACCCCTAAAGTAACCCGCAACGGCACCCAGCGTGATGCCGATAAATAGGGAGATGGCCACGGCAATAAAGCCCACCGACAGGGATACCCGAGCACCGATAATTAAACGGCTAAGCACATCGCGACCAAACCGATCGGTGCCCAGCCAAAAAGTGCGGGTTTTTACATAATTCTGCTCAATCAGCTGCTCCAAATCGGCAGTGGAATAGGCTACCATTCCCTCCGGGGACTGCACATTCAGCTGCCCGTTTTCATACTCCACATCATCTTCCTGTACATTAGGAAACAGCAATGGGAGTATGGGGTAACGCGATTCTATGGCAATGCTATCCTCTACGGGCGAATACTCGGTAAGCACTATATCTGCTCTCTCAATGCGGTAAGAGCGTATGGGCAGCTCGCTATAAAGATTGGGCTTGCCCACTAAAGCAGTTTTAAAGGATGAGGGCGAAACTACTTCTGCCGATCTGGGAAGCAGAAAAAAAGAACCCTTAAAACCGGGAGGCTGGGTGGCAATCTCCAAATGCTGATTATTGGCCCAAGGTGTTTTATCGGGGGTAATCATATACCCTACAATAGCAACAACAGTAACCAAAGCAATAAAGAGGAACGCCGCCAGCGACAAGCGGTTTGAAATAAACCGCCTTAATGCAATTCTCCAGGGCGAACCCTCTCTGCTATGCTGCGTGGACATAATCAACCAATTTTAGCTACCCTCTCCCTTTCCATGATACCTTGGTGAACATGCCCATGGAAAAGGCCACAACAATATAAATGGGATAAATAAACTGTAAAGGTACAAAAACAATAAGCGATGAAAGCCTTTGGGTGCGTTTTAAAAAGGGGTAAAGCAACAACAGATCGGCAATACTCTTCCCTACTAACCCAATAATCAAAGGCATAAAAAAACTGACATTGATAAGGGATAAGATCATTAAAACCAAAAGAGTCAGGTTAAAAAGGAGTACTAAAAATCCTACACCTATGGCCATGGCATCGGAATAATTGGGGGCTTTTGATGCCCAACGTGCACGTTGGAATAACCACTCCTTAACCGCAGGAGCGGGAGCGGTTTTTACTACCAGTGGGGGTTCCATACCGCAGGCTATCTTAACCCTTTTGCGCTTTGCGCTATGAAGTAAAAACACGTCATCGCCCGAAGCAACAGAAGGATTTAGCTGCTGTACATTGAACTGAAGCGCACTTTTATTAAACGCCAAATTGGCCGATGCGGCCATAAAAGAAATACCTAACTGACATGCACCCAGTCCTGCAGCAGTAAGGCTTGCATGCTCCAGCTGTTGCATATGATAAAAGAGCCCTTTGACATGGGTCAGCACCACGGGAGCCACCAGCATCCCAACATGCGGATTGGCAAAATGTGCCGATACGGCACTGAGCCATCCCGCGGGATGCACACAATCGGCATCGGTAAAAACAACCAAATCATATTGGGCCAAACTTACCCCCAAGGCCAACGCCTGCTTTTTGCCCTGAGAGCCTTCGGAAGAGCTCACAACGCTCAAGTTTTCCATTTTTGACAACCAAGGCTGAACCCTCAAAAGGGAATCATCAACAGAATGGTCATTCACTAAAATAACTTCAAATTGATGGCTAGGAAAATCTTGTCCACTTAGTGAACGTAAGAGTACATCCACATTTTCTTGCTCATTGCGCATGGCCACCACCACCGAGATGCCATGTATTTTTTTTGCAGACCCAGCTGTTTCCTTAATTCTTGACAGACCCCATGCAAAGGCTGCAATCATACAGAAATAGGCCAAGAATAACACCATTGCAACCAAAAAGAGTCCCAACATCACAGTATGGATTAGGGGTTTAGTCCTAGTTTACAACACACGAAGATGGCTGTTTTTTACGGGAATTGCTCATTCTAAAGCGTAAAAAAAGGCTGTAACCAATGTTGCAGCCTCAAATATTTTCGGGTACATATTACTCCACCGGGGGTTCAAACCCATAAACCACTCCTTCGACCAAATGCGTTGGTATCTCTCCATATCCTCCCTTGGCTTCCTGTCGGGTAATCAGTACTACAATCCCTCCCATATTGACCGCACGTTTCTTCATACGAATTTCGGCACTCTTTTTTGCAGCGCGAGCCGTACGTGCCTGGGCACTGGATTGAATCACTATTTCGCCAAGCGCAAAAAGGCCCTCGACATCATTCACATTATCAGTAATAATAACCGTTTGCCAATCATCCTCTTCAATCATAGTTACAGCAAGGCTGTTGAACACCTCAACCGGCCCAACACGGTACAAAACCTTATGCACCAGCTTACGGTCAATATCCTTCAACTCTTTATTGTCCAAAAGGTAATAGAAAATTTTACTGGTGGTTACTCCCTGTACCATTCCCGCAATTTTACGACCACTAATAAGGACAATGGTATCGGCGGGTTCTTGCGCTGCAACCTGTTGTTCCTGCCCCATGGAGAAGAAGGAGGATAGAATAAATGTAACGATAACAAAAAACCTTTTCATATTGGTAAATACGCTTTGCTTTCAAAAATTTAAAATAACTGGCAAAAGGATTACAAAGGTAATGCCAAAATAATTATGACAAAACCTCATGGTCAAAATCTTGAGAATATCTCCCTTAAAACAAACCTAACTGCTTAATTCCCTTTGGTAAAGAAATAAAAACCAATTAAACTAACCATTAGATAGGGCACGTTGGCATGTCCGAAAAATCCTTGAAAGCCCACAGCAAAA
>CAZKPD010000041.1:0-9317 GCA_964554585.1 uncultured Rikenellaceae bacterium | reverse complement strand
CTATGCCTGCTATAACGGTTAATGCCTGTTTGGAGAGCAAACCACCCAACAGCAATAGCAGTGCCAACAAACAGCCAACTAGCGCAATATAAAATTCTGCGCTATTCAGATCAACAGGAGTGAGCTGTTTGAAAAACAGATACCCAATGTAAAAAACTACGACTAGTCTAAGCAGCCAATGTGCAAGAAACTGTCCGGATTTGAATGGTCTCATTTAGCCTAATTTTTAAGTGTTATACTAGCTAGCATTTCAAAACCTTTACTCCTCTCTGAAATCAAAGGAACGATATTTCAGCAAAGCAATTAACTCTGTAAAAATAAGCAAATCTTTTAAACTGAAGAGTTCTTTAGCTCACCCAATTTGCCGATCCCAATCTATACACTATTTTTGTGAATGAAACCACAGCGCAGTTGAGCAGATGTTACGTATTTTAAAGATATATATTTTAATGCCAATAGTTTGGCTGTTTGTAGCTACTTCTGCTCTACTCTTTTTTATTGTGGATGTAGCAGTTTGGCTTCTCACCTTTTGGTGGGATAAACGGTTATGGCTTTTACATCGCTACTCCTGCTTTTGGGCCATGTGTTACGTTTGGGCAAATCCCTTTTGGAAAATAAATTTTCTGGGCAAGGAAAATAGGAAAAAAGGCCAAACCTATATTATCATCTCCAACCACCAAAGTGCTTTTGACATTGTACTGCTCTACAGGCTTTGGATGCACTTTAAATGGGTGGCCAAGCGCGAACTTTTCAGGGTTCCCGTAATAGGTTGGAACCTATGGCTCAACAAGCACATTGTGATAAACAGAAGCAATAAGGCTGATGCACAACGAATGATTACTGAAGCGCATCAAAACTTGGATATGGGTAATTCCATTCTCATCTTCCCCGAGGGAACTCGAAGCGCAAGCGGCACAATTGGCCGATTTAAAGACGGAGCCTTCCTGCTGGCAAAAAGGGCTAACTACCCCATCCTGCCGGTAGTAATTGAGGGCAGCAGAAAAATTTTTCCCAAAAAAGGGTTTGTGATTAAGGGTAGACAGACCTTGCAGATGGAAATCCTGAAGCCCATTGAACCTGAACAATACGAAGATTTAACTGCACGTGAACTGGCGCAACAAATGCAAGCCTTATTTGTGGAGCATCACCGTAAAATAGCACCAGAATGCTACAGTACCAGCCCTAACAACAATTTTAACTAATTATATAAACAGCTTAATAACCATAATAAAATGAAGCCAAAAGTAAGCATTATCATGGGTAGCGCATCGGATATGCCCATAATGGAAGACGCATGCAAAATTCTTAATGACTTTCAAATCCCATTTGAAATTAACGCACTTTCGGCACATCGTACGCCCGATGAGGTAGCCGATTTTGCCCGAAACGCCCACATGAATGGAATCAAAGTAATTATTGCAGGTGCTGGTGGAGCAGCTCACCTCCCTGGTGTAATTGCAGCATTTACTGCCCTTCCCGTTATTGGCGTTCCAATCAAGGCTTCAATCTCCATTGATGGGTGGGACTCCATCCTTTCAATCCTACAAATGCCCGGAGGAATACCCGTAGCCACTGTAGCCCTGAATGGGGCTAGAAATGCAGGCATACTGGCTGCACAGATTATTGGAGTGGGCGAACCCAAAGTATTGCAAAGGGTCATGGATTTTAAAGATGACCTGAAAAGTAAGATTGTTGCTGCCAACAAGGAGCTTTCTAGCGTAAAGTTTGAATATAGAACCAACGGGTAATGATTTGGCCTAAGGAAAAAGGAATCAAAAGTAAACTCACGAACAGAGGGATAACCCTATCCCTACTGTTCGTTTTAGCCATGTTGCCTTTTTCGCTGCGGGCCGATCTGCCCTATGAGCAGCCCGGAAGCCGTTCGGCCGGGTTGGCCTATACCATTGCTGCACTCTACGATGAGTGGTCACTGTTTCACAACCAAGCCGGGCTGGGATATCAGGAGCATGCTTGGATTGGGCTGCACCACGAGAACCGTTTTGTAACCTCGGAGCTGAGCTTTAGCGCTATTGGCGGTATTATTCCTGTTAAGCCCGGTTCATTTGGCATTAGTGTAAAGAGGCTTGGCTTCAACAAGTTTAGCCAAACCAAATTTGGGGTGGCCTACGGAATGAAATTGGCACCCTCCCTTAGTGCCGGCGTGCAGCTCAATGCACACCATCTTTTTTTTGCAGGCGAGTATGGTAGCACAACAGCCTTTACCGCCGAAGGCGGCATTATATACACCCCTATCAACCAGCTTAGCATTGGGGTTCACGTTTTTAATCCCACACGCACCAAACTCCACGACCAAGAGCGAATCTCAACCACATTCAATCTGGGAATAGCCTATCAGATAAGTGATGCGCTAATGGTTACAGCGGGTACAGAAAAGGATCTTACCCACAAGTTCGACTTTAAAGCAGGCGTCGAATTTCTCCCCATTAGTAACCTTTACCTGCGAGCAGGGATGGCTTCCAACCCATCACTTTTAAGCTTTGGTATGGGATATAGAGCGAAAAACCTTCAGGTTGATTTTGCTTTTACAAGACACGAATACCTTGGGTTCACTCCCCATTTTAGCTTGGGATATACCTTTGGAAGAAAAAAGCAAGAGAATGAAATAATCGATTTAGCTCCTTAGCCTATGTGGCGTTCACTAATGGCCATACTCCTGTCCCTTACCCTTCAGGCGACTCTCCTGAAGGCCCAACAACCGGGATTTGATCCGCTTAGCATTATTGCTGATATTGCGGAGGATATTGTGGCCAACGCTGAGGAGGAGGTGGACCTGGAAATGCTCATGGATGAGCTAATCTATTTCTCTGAAAATCCCATCAATATCAACTCCACCACTTCAGAAGAGCTGGGAAGGTTAATTTTTTTGACAGATTTTCAGGTTATTGCTCTTTTAGATTATGTGAAAAACTATGGCCCCATAGTTTCTATTTATGAACTGCAAATGGTGGTGGGATTTGATTTCAGTACCATTAACCGCCTGCTCCCATTTATTACGGTTGATGCCCAAGAAACCACAAAAAAAGTTCCACTACTGTCAAGGGGAAAACATGATTTGCTCATAAGAGCCCGTTCGATCCTAGAGCAACAAGCAGGATATGCTCAGGCTACTGAGCAAAACCCTGATGCTAACCTTTATGCTGGGAATAAATTGGGTTTATACACTCGCTACTCGTACTCCACCCGTGGCGGGTTACTGCTGGGATTTGTGGGAGAGAAGGATCCAGGCGAGGAGTTTTTTAAGGGTTCCAACCCTTATGGTTTCGACCACTACTCCTTCCACCTGCAGGTAGATAATGTAGGAAAACTGAAGCGCTTGGTGGTTGGCGATTTCAACGCATCGTTTGGACAAGGGCTAACGCTTTGGACCGGAGCATCGTTTGGAAAATCGCCCGACCCCATGGGGGTACGCAAAAGAGCGCAGGGGCTAAATCGGTTCAGCTCTACCAACGAGAACGAATATCTGCGGGGTGCCGGAGCAACCATTCGATTTGGCAAATTTGATGTAACCCTATTTGGTTCTTACAAAAACATTGATGCTAAGCTTACCGATTCCCTTGTGGGTGATCTGCCTGTATACACTACACGACCCACAAGCGGAATGCACCGTACCCCCTCAGAGATTGCCAACAAAAAAACGCTACCCGAACTGGTAACGGGGGGGAATGTGAGCGTTTCGCTCAACAACCTAAATCTGGGGGCTACGGTTTCACTGGTTCATCTCTTTGGAGAGTACAATCCACCCAATCAGCCCTACCGATACTTTGAGCCGCCTTTAAACCAAAGAGCAAACTTGGGCGTTGACTTTAATTATGGGTTGGGTAACCACCTACTGTTTGGCGAAGCTGCCACAACCATTAACAACGGAAGCGGTATTGTATCCGGAGGATTGTTTAGGCTACATCAGCAGCTCACCCTGTCGGTAGTGGGCCGACACTACGAGAAAGATTTTAGCACGTACTACACGAATGCTTTGGCCGATAGGTCAAAAGCGGCCAATGAAACGGGAATACTATCAGGCTTTTCCCTTATGCTTTATAAGCATTGGCAGCTGGCAGGGTATGTCGATATGTTCCAATCGTCTTGGTTGAACTACGGGGTAAACGCCCCTTCTCGGGGTCACGACTACCTGCTTGAAGCTACCTACAGCCCCAAATCGCAGCTTAACCTAATGCTGAGGTATCGATTTAAGCATAAGCACAAGAACCAAACCTCCGAAAACAGCCAGCTTAGCATGGTAATGCCCTACGATCAGCAGGCTCTTCGCTTCCATTTGTCGTATAATCCTACACGCACAGTCAACCTTAAAACTCGTGTAGAATTTGCATGGTACCACGAAGAGAACTTGCCCGGTGAAACCGGAGCTATAGTCTACCAGGACATTTCGTATCGCCCCCATCGCATTCCACTGGCTATTACCTGCAGGTTGGCTATTTTTGAAACCGATTCGTGGAACTCCCGAATTTATGCATACGAGAATGATGCACTCTACTATTTCTCCATCCCCGCATACTACTCTCAAGGTACCAGAGCCTTTTTACTGGTTAAATACTCGCTTAACCGAAATATGGATATATGGTTCCGAATAGCGCAAACCTACTTTGCCAACACCACAGAGCTGGGCTCCGGCTTAGATAAAATTGAGGGGCCAACCCGAACCGATGCCCGAATCCAAATTAGATACAAATTTTAACCACCAATGATATGATGCTAATAATAAGCCTTTTGACAAGCAAGCTTGTACTATACCCGCTTATTGTGTTTGGAACCTCCTTAACATGCTGGGTTGCCATCAAGCTTGTGAATTCCATGATGACACGAAGCATTAGAAGAGCTTCGGCGGTCCTTAAAGTTGATCCTAACCGATATACTTTTCTTAAGCATGCGGTAAGCGCATTAATTGTAATTATTGGAATTGTGGTGGTTTTCCGACTAATCCCGGAACTCAATAAAATCTCAGTACCCCTATTTGCCGGTGCCGGAGTGCTGGCAGCCATTGTAGGATTTGCCTCTCAGCAAGCCCTATCCAATATTGTGGGAGGCGTGTTTATTGTCATTTTTCGCCCGTTTAGGGTGGGCGATACCATTCTGGTTAAACAGACCTACAAAGGAATCGTCGAAGATATTACGCTAAGACATACCGTATTACGAAACTACGAAAACAAACGGATTGTGATTCCCAATGCTCTTATGAATACTGAGGTTATAGAGAATGCACACCTTACCGACCAACGAACCTGCAGCTTTGTGGAAGTGAACGTTTCCTACTCGGCAAATATAGATGTGGCGTTGGAGATTATGAGGACCGAAACCGACAAGCATCCCCTCTCCATTGACCCACGAACGGCAAGAGACAAAAGTCAGAATAAGCCTAGAACAAGGGTAAGTGTTGTAAGCCTAAACGACTGGTCCATAACCCTTAGGGCTTGGGCTTGGGCCAACACTCCGGCAGATGCAATCACCCTTCGGTTCGATCTGCTTAAAAGCCTTAAGGAGGAGTTCGATAAGCAGGGCATTGAGATACCTGCACCCCAACCCATTGTTTACAGCAAAGAGAAATAATGGAACGAGTTAGACCTAAAAAACAGCTAGGGCAACACTTTTTGAATGACAAACGGATAGCCCAACGTATAGTGGATAGCCTTAACCTTGAAGAACAACGCATTGTTCTTGAGGTAGGCCCGGGAATGGGTGTGCTAACAGGCATGCTGCTAGCGAGGTATGATGAGCGCCTTTTTGCTGCAGAAGTTGATTCAGAATCGGTTCAATACCTTCAGCAACAGTATCCACAGCTGGCAAACAGATTGCTTTATACCGATTTTTTAACTATGGATCTAAATGCTTTAGGAACAGGTCCCATGGCCATAATCGGAAATTTCCCTTACAACATCTCGTCTCAAATCTTTTTTAAGATCCTGGATAACCGCAACTCGGTAACCCAAATTGTAGGCATGGTACAGCGCGAGGTGGCACAGCGCATATGTGAGCCCCCGGGCTCAAAAACATACGGAATCCTTAGCGTTTTCTTGCAGGCTTATTACCACATCGAATATCTGTTCACGGTTAGTGAAGGAGTTTTTACGCCTCCACCCAAGGTAAAATCTGCAGTAATTCGGTTAACCCGAAATAGTGTTGAAAAGTTGAATTGTGATGAGCAGCTTTTCCGAAGGGTTGTGAAAGCCGGATTTAATCAAAGGCGAAAAACGCTCCGAAACTCCATCCGATCAGGCTTTGGGAATATTCAGGAGGAGCATCCTCTATTCGATAAACGCCCCGAACAGCTTAGCGTTGCAGAGTTTGTTACGCTAACCAATCACATTCAGAAAACGCTGGGCTAACCCAGCGTATTGATGGCCTCAACAGGGTTTAGCCTAGAGGCCTGCCAAGCCGGAGCAAACCCGGAAACAATACCGATAATGGCCGAAACAAGAATCCCCAACAGGATATTATTAAATGTGAGGCTTATGGAAAAATCGGAAAAACCGCTTATAAACAGGGTCCCAACAAAAACGAGAAACAACCCTATGGCTCCGCCCAAAATGGAGAGTAGCACTGACTCGTACAGGAATTGTAAAAGGATAAAAGCGTTTTTTGCTCCCAGCGCCTTTTGAATGCCAATAATATTGGTTCGCTCTTTTACCGAAACAAACATAATGTTTGCAATACCAAACCCTCCCACCAAAATGGAGAACCCGCCAATCAGCCATCCGGCAAGGTTAAGCGACGTAAAAATAGTATCAAACTGATCCTCAAACTGGCTAAGCTGGTTAATGGAAAAGTTATCCTCATCAGCCGGTTTTAATCTTCTTTGTGTTCTTAACAGACCCCTCAGCTCATCATTCAACTCATCCACAGGGATTCCATCTTTAACTTTAACCATAATCGTTATTCCAATCCTTCGGAGATTCACCATAGTCTTGCCATACCCCAACGAGATAAAAACCAGATTATCGTTGCTGTTATCGCCAATGGGCGATGCTCCCTCCTTTTTAAGCACCCCGATTACTTGTGCCCGATTCCCCTGAACCCTTATCGTTTTACCGATTGGGTCCTCATCCTGAAAAAGCTCATTGGCTACCTCGTAGCCCAAAACTACCATGGGCCGTCCCGAAACCATTTCGTAGGCAGAAAAGTATCGGCCTTTTTCAACCTCAAAACTTCTAATATCCTCAAACTGATCGGTTACGGCCATTACCTGCATACTGGAAATTGAGTTCTTCTCATATTTGAGCGTAGTATTAAAGCCCAACATAATAGCCGATGATCGGGTTAGCTCACTGTGCTGGCGAATGGCATTTAAATCCTCCTCGGTAGGTTGTGGGCGATTGACATATTTCCACCAAGGCATATTATTGCCGCCACTCCAAGGCCATTTTTGGATATACACCACATCTTCGCCCAATGTGGCAAGGCTTTCGCGAATACTTTTCTCTAACCAATCAAAAATGGTAAACACCGAAATAATGGCAAAAATGCCAATGGTAATCCCAAAAAGTGAAAGGAAGGTGCGTATTTTATTGCTGATTATGGACTGGTATGCAAAGCTGAAACTTTCGCGCAGAACTTTTACCAGAATAACGGAAGATTTTAAGTTTACCATACCAAATCAATTTGATAATCAGGCCCGAATAGGGAACGGAACATTCGCTAATCGCTCAAAGGTATAAAAAGCCAGTGAAATTGATACGCATTTTGTTTTTTTATACCATCTTAGCAATGATATATCCGCTGATTTTAACCACTTTTGTAACAGTTTTGGCATATCTTTACACATTACTTAATTCGACAAATCAGAATCAATTGACAGTCAGCAAGATAAGCAAAATCGAGAGCGCTCTTATCTCCGTTTACCATAAGGAGGGATTAGATGAGATTTTGCACACCCTAAAAGAGTTAAACATTAAAATTTTCTCAACGGGAGGTACGCTTCAATTCATCCACAAGCTTGGTTTTGATGCTACTCCGGTTGAAGAGCTCACCGGGTATCCTTCCATTCTGGGCGGCAGGGTAAAAACACTGCATCCCAAAATTTTTGGTGGGATACTTGCCCGCAGGGCAAATTCTAACGACAAAATTGAGCTGGAGAACTATCATATTCCTCCACTGGATTTGGTAATTGTAGACCTTTACCCCTTTGAGGATACAGTAGCGTCGGGAGCATCGGAACAGGAGATTATAGAGCAGATTGATATTGGAGGCATCTCCTTGATTCGGGCAGCAGCCAAAAACTATCACGACGTGCTTATCGTTTCGTCAAGGAGCCAGTATCCAAGCCTTAAGGATATGCTGGTGACAAATAACGGCGGCAGCACCTTGGAACAGAGAAAGCAATTTGCCCTCGAAGCCTTTAGCCAGTCGAGCCACTACGATAGCGCTATTTTCAGCTATTTTCAGCAAGGGTTGCCACCTATTGCCTTTAAGCAGAGCACACCCATAGCAACCCCTCTCCGATACGGAGAGAATCCACACCAACATGGGACCTTTTTTGGCGATCTTAAGACGGTTTTCACCCAGCTACATGGCAAAGAAATTTCATATAACAACCTACTGGACATAGATGCGGCCATAAACCTGATAGCAGAATTTAGTCAACCTACAGTGGCCATACTTAAGCACAACAATGCCTGTGGCCTCGCCTCCCGAAAAAACCTGACCCATGCCTGGATGGATGCGTTGGCAGGTGATCCCGTATCAGCTTTTGGAGGTATAATTATAGCCAACAAACCTATTGATGCTGGAACGGCCAAGGAGATGGACAACCTCTTTTTTGAGGTTCTCATTGCACCGGATTTTAGCGCCGAAGCGCTTGAAATACTTAAGACAAAAAAGAACCGGATCTTGTTAAAGCTGCATACTACACATTTTGATACCCCCCAATTTAGGCGATTACTAAACGGAGTACTGGTACAGGATAAGGATACAAAAAGTGAAAGCGTACAAGACCTAACGGTAGTTACGCAGCAGCAACCTACCCAACAAGAGATTGACGATTTGCTTTTTGCCAACCGCATTGTGAAACATTCCAAATCCAACGCCATTGTATTGGCCAAAGATGGGCAGCTTATTGCCAGTGGAGTGGGTGAAACCTCAAGGGTTGATGCGCTAAAACACGCCATTGAAAAGGCCAAAACTTTCCGATTTAACCTAAAGGGAGCCGTTATGGCATCGGATGCGTTTTTCCCCTTTGCCGATTCCATCGAAATTGCCCATCAAGCGGGCATCACTTCGGTGATTCAGCCCGGTGGGTCTGTACGTGATCAAGACACCATCGATTTTTGCAACAGCCATAATATCTCCAT
>CAZKPD010000040.1:0-18939 GCA_964554585.1 uncultured Rikenellaceae bacterium | reverse complement strand
CCCCCGCTCCTCCATCTCTTTACCCACCGTAATGGCATTGGGCAAACCACTCTTCAGCGTATTGTAGGTATCTACTAAAAGGATGCAATTGTCTGGATGCGTCTCGGCATAATGCCTAAAAGCGGTAAGCTCATCGCCATAGCTCTGCACAAAGGAGTGCGCCATGGTGCCCGAATATTGGATATCAAAATCGATGGCTGCTTTTACGTTACTGGTGGCATCGAAACCTCCTATAATTGCAGCTCGTGATGCATGATATCCGCCCACCCCTTGCGCTCTACGCAGCCCAAAGTCGATAAGTGTGGCATCGTTACCACTCACCAACCGTATGCGATTGGCTTTGGTGGCAATAAGAGTTTGAAAATTCAGGATATTCAAAAGAACGGTTTCAATAATTTGGGTTTCTACCCCATTCCCTTCTATTTGAAGGATAGGCTCTGTGGGAAAGACCACTTCACCCTCTGTAAAAGAGTAGATGTTACCGGTGAATTTAAAATCTCTTACGTAATCAATAAACGAAGAGTCGAATCCCGCCTTTTGCAAGAACTCAATATCCTTAGAAGAGAATCTCAGATTTTCAATTATATCCAAGATATTATCTAACCCTGCAAAAATAGCGTAGCCCCCTTCAAAG
Source organism: uncultured Rikenellaceae bacterium (assembly GCA_964554585.1). Classification (GTDB taxonomy): domain Bacteria; phylum Bacteroidota; class Bacteroidia; order Bacteroidales; family Tenuifilaceae; genus Perlabentimonas. Next base: position 18,305 of record CAZKPD010000040.1, on the reverse strand, counting down.
GGAAGTTTTCTAAAAAAGTAATCAAATACAGCCTTCTCATGGTGCCTACCTTTTTTAAAAAAGGAATAGGCCATGGTCAGCTCATAATGATCAGTATATGACGCAGAGAAGTTTATCATAGAGAATGAAGTGCACTACATTAACTGCTCAGACAACACCTCAAGATAAGGGATTGTTCTATGCTCTAGGCAATCACCTGTTCACCCACAGGATTAGGATTAAGCTCATCCGATTCAATCAATCCGTCGCGTAAACGGATAATACGGCGCGAATGGCGGGCAATATCCTCTTCGTGAGTAACTACAATAATGGTATTTCCCTGACGGTAAATCTCCTCAAACAGGTTCATTATATCAATTGAGGTCTTAGAGTCAAGGTTTCCGGTGGGTTCGTCGGCAAGGATAATGGAAGGGTTATTTACCAACGCGCGAGCCACAGCCACCCGCTGCCTTTGTCCACCCGATAGCTCATTGGGTTTATGCTCCATCCTGTCGGTAAGGCTCACCTTTTCAATGGCCTCCTTGGCCATTTCTGTTCTTTCCTGTTTGGGATAGCCTGCATAAATCAGTGGTAATACCACGTTCTCCAGAGCGGTGTATCGGGGCAATAGGTTAAAGGTCTGAAAAACGAATCCAATCTCCTTATTCCTAATCTCAGCCAACCTATCATCCTCTAGCTTACTTACATCGGTACCGTTAAGCACATATGTACCCTCGGTAGGTGTATCCAAACAGCCCAGAATATTCATCAGAGTAGACTTTCCCGATCCGGAAGGTCCCATAATGGCCACATACTCATTGCGATGAATTTGAAGGGTTACCCCTTCAAGGGCTTTAACCACAACATTTCCAACATAGTAGTATTTCTTTATATTGGCTATATCAATTAGCGTTTCCTTACTCATGGTATTCTACAATAGGTGGATGACTGAACTGTTCTGTATGACTAGCAAACCTACTAAAAGTTTATTACAAAGTGCTGCTTGGGTATATCTTTTCGGAAAAATATCACTCCCATTTTAAATAGATCAATGCTGACGGTAACGCAAGAATGATTGGATATTATCTTCCAGGTACGAAACATCTCCGGACTCCACCGAATATCGTCAAAAATAAAAATCGAATTGGTGTGGGTATATTCCAGACACTGCTTCAAGTACAGCAGGGTTGGTTCTGAGCTATGATTCCCGTCAAAAAACACCATATCAAGCGTTCCTAACGTATCCAAGGCTTTGGGGAGATGAGTATGGAAATCGCCTACCATAAGCTGAATATTTGATCGGTTCATCTGTGCAAAATTTTGTTTGGCGAGCTGAGCTCTTTCGCTATCCCCCTCAATGGTAACCACTTTTGGGTTATCCTCCGAACCGGCAAGGTATAGGGTGCTAATCCCCATAGATGTTCCCAATTCTAAGATATGCCGAGCATTGGCCCATCGGGCCAAACGATATAAGAACTCACCCCACTTAGGGGTTACCGAGGTATTACGAATAAACGTACCCACAGGCAGAGAGCTTTCTCCCAACCGACTTCCTGCCCCAAAAGCACTTGCATTTAGGGGCTGTGATGATTTACTAAGAATCTGTCTGAGCTGATTAACCTGTTGAATATAATCTGTAGTCTCCTTACTGTTCAACACCTCGCGAGAAAAACTGTACACTAAAGGAGAATGAATTCCATGCCCCGATGAGGGCTTAGCAACAAGCTTAAACCTTAAAAAGCTGAAAGCCAACTTTAAATAATCAATAAACCTCAACATGGTAACCGCTTAATCCGTAATAGTATAGCGCTACTTAAAACATATTATTGCCTCATAATGGGCCTGAAAACACAAAAAATATAGTATACAAATGGTAATGCTCAATTCTCGGGTGCAAAAATAGCATATCAAAAGAGGATACGCTATCGCAATTTGAATATGCGCGTCAACTTTTCCTCGTATAGCCGTTCGACCCTACCTCTCAACGTCAATCTAATCCGAAAACTTTAGCTATAAAATGTGCAGCTCATTGAGCGTGTTCCTCAAGTTTTGCAAAGTTTTGCCAAAATCTTAACAGATACAACAAGAACTGTAAAGAAAATACAACGTTATTATCATGTTCCTCTATCTTTGTAGAGCGCTTTCGGAATTTTATAGTTTAACAGATTACATGATGAAAAAGGCACTGCTCGGCATTTTCGTTTTAATAATGACTACACACATAGTAGCGCAGCCGATTTATAAAAATCCGGAGGCAACGACCGATAACCGGGTCACCGATCTGCTTACGCGCATGACCACACAGGAGAAAATAGGACAGCTTTGTGCCCCTTTGGGCTGGGAAATCTACGAAAAGCGGGGTGATGATGTGGTGGTTTCCGAAAAGTATAAAAAGCTGATGACAGAGTCCCATCCCGGACTGTTCTGGGCAGTACTTCGTGCCGATCCCTGGACTCAAAAAACATTGCGGACAGGGCTTAATCCCGGTCTGTCAGCCCGAGCACTCAATGAATTGCAACGTTACACCATCGAAAACAGCCGTTTGGGCATACCGCTTCTGATAGCCGAAGAGTGCGCCCACGGACATATGGCCATAGGCACCACCGTTTTCCCCACTTCGCTGGCTCAGGCAAGCACTTTCAATCGTGAGCTGATTTTTCAAATGGCCGAGGCCATTGCCTTAGAAACCCGACTGCAAGGTGCTCATATGGGCTACGGGCCCATTCTCGATATCGCCCGCGATCCGCGCTGGTCGCGCATGGAAGAGACTTTTGGCGAAGATCCGGTGCTGGCAGGCACACTGGGCAGCGAGTTTGTAAAAGGATTGCAAGGTAATGATTTGAAGGAAGGGCGACACGTTTATTCAACCCTAAAACATTTCGCGGCTTACGGCATTCCGGTAGGCGGGCACAACGGACAGCCGGCGCAAATCGGCAATCGGGAGCTTTTTTCCGTTCACCTCGCACCTTTCCGAATGGCCATTGAAGCGGGTGCAAAAAGCATCATGACTTCCTACAATTCTGTCGATGGAATTCCCTGCACCGCCAATCGCTACCTGCTCACCGATCTGCTACGCGATCAATGGCATTTCGATGGCTTTGTCTTTTCCGATTTGGGCAGCATCGAAGGAATTGCCACATCACACCGAACCGCTGCAAGCATCAAAGAAGCGGCTTCCATCGCTTTACATGCCGGCGTGGATGTGGATTTGGGCGGAAATGCTTACGGACGAAATTTAGAGCAGGCTTTAACGGAAGGATTGATTTCTGCGGAAGAGTTAGATAACGCAGTTGCAAGGGTTCTTCGACTTAAATTTGAAATGGGACTATTTGAAAATCCCTTTGTAAATCCCGAAAAATCAAGTCAATTTGTTCGAAACGAACAGCATACTACACTGGCTCGCGAAGTGGCGCGGCAAGGCACCGTTTTGCTAAAAAACAAAGCGCTACTACCCCTTTCGAAAAACATAAAGAGCATCGCAGTGGTTGGTCCAAATGCAGATAATATCTACAATCAGCTGGGCGATTACACTGCACCACAGGAGCGGGAACACATTGTGACCATACTGGACGGTATCAAAAATGCCGTTAGTAAAAAGACAAAAGTGCACTATGCCAAAGGATGCGCCATTCGCGACACAACACAAAGCAATATCGCTGTTGCTGTGGCAGCGGCTAAGCAATCGGACGTGGTAATTGCAGTGGTAGGCGGATCGAGTGCCCGTGATTTCAAAACCGACTATATGGAAACCGGAGCCGCCGTTGTAGCTGATTCAGGTGATGAAATTCTCTCCGACATGGAATCGGGCGAAGGCTACGACCGCAATTCGCTTACCTTATTGGGTGATCAGAATAAATTATTGGAGGCACTTTTTGAAACCGGCAAACCGGTGGTTGTAGTCTATATTCAAGGCCGACCGCTCGATATGCGCCTTGCTTCCGAAAAAGCCGATGCGCTGCTCAATGCCTGGTATCCCGGCGGGGAAGGTGGCAATGCGCTGGCTGACATTCTTTTTGGCGATTACAATCCGGCCGGGCGACTTTCGGTTTCGGTGCCTCGCTCGGTGGGGCAACTGCCCGTTTATTACTCGCTGGGAAAGCAAAACAGCTACGTGGAAGGTGAAAGCACGCCGCTCTATGCCTTCGGTTTTGGGCTGAGCTATACGCAATTTGAATATAGCGATTTGAGCATCGAACGGCAAGCCGAAAAGACCCTGATAAGTTGCAACATCACCAACAGCGGCGAGCGCGACGGCGATGAAGTGGCACAGCTGTATATCCGCGACAACATTAGCTCGGTTTTCACTCCACCCATTCAGCTAAAAGACTTTGAGCGCATTCACATCCGCAAAGGCGAAACAAAAAAACTGAGCTTCACACTGTACGATTCGCAACTCACGCTATTCAATCGAGCCATGGAGGAGGTGGTTGAACCGGGCGAATTTACGGTGATGATCGGCGCCGCATCCAATGATATTCGCCTTAGCGGCAGCTTTGTGATCGAGTAGCTCGCTTCTGCGCGTTCTGCTACGCCATTTTTCATCCGTTTTTTCGCCTGTCGGCAAATGTCACTGCTGATGCTGGAGTTCAGGGAAAGTTATTTAAAAATCAATTTTCAGATACAAAAATAGTATCCCAAAATGGCAAAGTCTAAACCATTTTGAATATATTTACCTACTGCCAATTTTAAGCTTAATGAATAGGCCAAAATTTTATACTTCCTTTAGAACAGCCTTGTTTGCAGGCATTTTTACAACTATAGTTTTTGTAGGGCTTTTCTTGTATCTCGGTATTAGTCAGCGAGAATTTTTGTATAAGGACTCTAAACAAATTGCTGAAGATGTGGCCCGCAGAGCAACCGTTGAGATACAGGAATATTTCACAACTAGCCTGATGGTTGCCCGATCGCTCACACAGCGAGGGATCCTTTTAAAAAACATGAATGCCGATAGGCAAGAAGTTGTCGATATGCTTCATACCTCATTGAGCAATAACCCTAACTTCCTTTCCATTTGGACGATGTGGGAGCACAACGCTTATGACGGCAAAGATGTTCTATATGCCGGAAAGCGCTATTACGATGAGCAAGGAAACCTTTCTACCACCTTTTTTTGGAGCGGTGATTCCATACTAATAGAGCAAACCCGCTCATCCGACTACCAAGAGGACTTCTACACGCTGCCCACAAAAGGCAATGTAGAATTCATTAACGAACCCTACTTCTACCAATATAAAGGAGATAAAACCACATATTACGAAACCATAGTGGCTGTACCCATTCGAATTGAAGCAAAAGTTTTGGGCGTTTTTGCTGTAGATATTGATCTGAATACCCTGCAACAGCAGCTCAGCGAGATAAAACCCTATGGCACGGGGTTCGTTTCGCTTATCTCCTCACAAGGGCACATTATTTACCACCCGGATACGACCCTTATAACTAAAAACTTTTTTAACCTCCCGAATCCCGAAAACTGTCCATTAAAAAAGGTGTTTACCCATGGGAGTGAGTATATGCTAGAAACGGTTTCCTCGTTTAGCGGTCTTAAGGTATTTCGCTTCTTCTATCCTATACATATTGGTTACAACACACAGCCCTGGGTAATGATGGTCGAAATTCCGATACGAGCAGCTACTTATCGAACTACACAGCTGCTCTATGTTACCATCATATTTGCAGTGCTATCCTTTATGGTTCTTTTATTTTTGCTCCTTAATATTATTGACAGAAGGAAATATGATCAGGCCGTTTCGGATGCCCTAAAAGAGGCCGAAGAAAAAAATCAACTTGCACTAGAGAGCAGTCAGGACTATGAGCAGATATTCAATTCGACCAACGAGGCCATTTTGGTGGTTGATGACCAGAGCGGAAAAATACTGGATGTAAATGATGCCATGCTATCCATATACGGTTATTCGAGCATTACTGAGGTGTTGAATTTGTGTATCTCAGATTTTTATAACGAAACGCTTGCGTATAATACTACTCATACAGTAGACTATTTTAAACAGGCTGCAACCCATGGTCAGCAAACCTTTGAGTGGAAAAGCAAAAAGAAAAACGGGGAACTGTTTTGGGTTGAGATAACCTTTAAAAAAGTACGAATAAGCGGATACTCCAGAATACTAACTGTTTTGCGTGATATTAATGAGAATAAGGATTCGCGCAATGCCTTGGAGAAAAGCGAAAAACGGTTTAGAGAAATTTCCGACCTATTACCCCAAAGCATCTGGGAAGCCAATCTGGAAGGGAGGTATCTATATGCTAACCAAGCTGGGTATGCCCTATTCGGATTTGAAGAATCCGACATAGAAAAAGGGGTATACATGCACGATGTACTCTCTCCTGAATCGTGTAAGGAGGCTATAGAACGGATTGGACAGGCTATAAGTTCAGGAAAAATAAGGGATGAAGCAAAGAATGGAATTACCTACTATGCAAAAAGAAAGGACGGAACAATATTTCCGGTGGAAGTTTTTTACAACCTTATCTTATCCGATGGTAAACCTATTGGTATTAGAGGTGTAACTGCCGATATTACGGAACGGATAAAAGCAGAAAATGCGCTTAAAGAGAGCAAACAGCTTTTTGAAACTTTAGCCTCAGCCTCACCGGTGGGAATTTTTAGGACCGATGCGCACGGAAAAACAACCTATGTAAACCCCACTTGGTGTAGTTTGTCTGGTTTATCGTTTGAGGAGGCTCTCGGTGATAGCTGGCAAAAGGCCCTTCATCCAGATGACAGAGTGATTGTTCCAAAATGGGAAGAGAATCATCAACACAGAAAAAATTCCGTGGCAGAGTATCGATTCCTCAGACCCGACGGCACAGTAGTATGGGTACTTGGTAGCGCACTTCCTGAGCTGGATAATGGTAGCCTGAAAGGGTATGTGGGAACCATTACCAATATTACCGAGACAAAAAAAGCAGAGCAAGAGCTTAAGGAGAGCAAAGAGAGGTATCAGGCTATTATGGAAGCCCTGCCCGATATTGTAATGGTTTGCGATCCACAGTTTAATATTGTTTATGGTAATGATGCCCTAGAGCGGGTATTGGGTGTACAACCAAAAGATTACAGTAATGTTAATCGTATAGCCAGAATTCATCCCGAGGATGCTTCCATAGAACTTAGGGAGATAGATATTCTCATAAACAGTAACAGAAAGCAGAGTCGCATCATTGAGATTCGTTTCTTTGACTCAAAGGGTAATCTCCATTGGTTTAGCGAAATTATCTCAAAGATAACGTTTGACAACCAGGTGTACTTACAGATTATTGCCCGGGATATTACCGAAAAGAAGCTGATTGAAAGTGAGCTGATCCAGTACCGCGAAAAACTAGAGGTAATGGTTGCTACACGAACCAAAGAGCTGGAGCAGGCCATGAAAGATTTGACCGATACCCAAAGTATGCTAATCCAATCGGAAAAAATGGCATCATTGGGAGTGCTCACTGCAGGCATTGCACACGAAATAAATAACCCGTTAAACTTTATTCAGGGGGGTGCTTTAGGGTTACAAAACTTTATCGATGAATTTTTTCCGGAATATAAGTCAAAAACAGAACCTTTATTAAATGCTATACTCGAAGGGGTAAGCCGATCAGCATCCATTGTCCGAAGCCTTAACAGGTACAGCAGAAAGGATGAAACCCCAATGGTTCCCTGTAGTATACACACTATTATTGACAGCTGTTTGGTAATGGTAAACAGCGAAGTAGTGAACAGAATAACGATTAACAAGAATTACTGCTGCGAAGAACTGTTGCTTTTGTGTAAAGAAGGAAAGATACATCAAGCTATTCTAAACATCCTCGTTAACGCAATAAACTCTATTGAATCTAAAGGAACCATAAGCATTACTACTCTCCAAGAAAATGAGATGCTAAAGCTAATCATAGCCGATACAGGTTGCGGAATCAGCAAAGAGAATCTGAATCGCATTACGGATCCATTTTTCACCACCAAACCTCCGGGTTCCGGAACCGGACTTGGATTATCCATCACCTACACTATTATAGCAGATCATAATGGGTACATGGAGTTTGAATCTGAGCTGAATAAAGGTACAACCGTTACCATTGTTTTGCCTTTCAAAGGCTAGTATTCCCAAAAAGGCAGTTCATCTCAAACTCAAGGATGAAAAGAGTACAAATCAGACAATTAAAACATTGGTGTACAGCACAAAAACGTATATATTAGATTATTCATAAGTAACATGCGAAGTGCCTTATTAGAATCAAAGAATAACCCCTACGCAACTCATCAATGCGAATAGATTTTACTCTTATTGTTATGTGCATATTAAGCCATTCACCTTAAGGCAAAAAATCACACATTTACACTTATCTATAGCGTAATGGATAATTATCTTGTGGTATAAGATATATTTGCACTACAACTTAATCTTTTTCTTATGGATATTTTGCTAGCTATTATTGCATTTATACTTATTCTATTGGGTATTATCGGCTGCATTGTTCCGGTTCTTCCGGGTCCTCCCCTTAGCTTTGTAGGAATTCTTATCCTACATTATACGCGTTGGGGTACCATAGAAACTAACCTGCTTATTTGGCTAGGGGTTGCTGCTGCTCTAGTTACCGTATTAGATTATATTTTGCCCGTATGGGCAACCCGACGATTTGGAGGAACCAAACGTGGGGTGTGGGGTGCTACTCTGGGGCTGTTTGCCGGACTATTTTTACTTCCACCTTACGGGATAATAGTAGGTCCCTTCTTAGGTGCATTTTTGGGCGAACTCTCTGCAAGGCAAGAGCATCAAAAGGCTTTACGTTCTGCCCTAGGTTCTTTCGTTGGATTTGTGTTGGGCACCGGACTTAAGTTTGCCGTTTCGGGGGTAATTACCTATTACTTTATTGTAGAACTTTTTATACGATAAACCGTTAGCAAATCGTGGGGAAATACGCAAAACCCTACTTTAATCCTTGTTCATGGGGGTGGATTATCGTGGTGGGCTTATGATGAGGTTATCCAAATGCTCAAAGAGCATTATCACGTGGTGGCATGGGTAATAAGAGGCCATGCCGACAATGCGCATAACCCTTTTATCAGCATCCAAAATTCGGCACAAAACCTAATTAGGTATGTTGATAATGAACATCATGGACAGGTTTATGGGCTTATAGGCCTCTCGCTGGGTGCACAAATTATTGTGGAAGCCATTTCATCGAAGCACAACCTGTGCAACTATGCCATAGTTGAAAGCGCATTGGTTTGCCCCATGCCCGTGGTAAATAGAACAGCAAAGCTGATGGTTAATTTTAGCCATGGGCTCATCAAGCGGGAGTGGTTTGCCAAACTGCAAGCCAAAGCGTTGAATTTACCCCAATCGCTGTGGCAATACTACTACGACGACAGCCTAAAGATGAGCAAGCAGTCGCTAATAGCTATTCTAAAAAGTAACTCAAGCTATACAATTAACAAGCGGCTGAAGGAAACCCAAACCAAAGTGCTTATTATAGCCGGGCAAAAAGAGCATAAAAAGATACTGACTTCAGCCAAAAAGCTTAATGCTGTTATTTCCAATAGCTCCATCTACATTGGAGAAGGCCTAAATCATGGCGAATTGAGCCTAACCTTTCCTGAGCGGTTTGTTGAGTTGAGCAACTCCCTTTTTAGGGGAGCACTCTAATTCCTATCTTCCTATTCAATAGAAAAGGCGGCCTTTAGCCGCCTCTCCTTTCTTATCACTATAAAACTACTGACCTAAAGTGGCAACCATTACCGCTTTAATGGTGTGCATGCGGTTCTCGGCCTCGTCGAACACTACGCTGGCAGCAGACTCAAATACCTCCTCGGTAACCTCCATGGACTCCAATCCAAACTTTTGGTAAATCTCTTCGCCAATGGTGGTTTTGCGGTTGTGGAATGCGGGCAGGCAGTGCAAGAATTTGCACTTGGGATTACCTGTCAGCTCCATGGCACGCTTATTCACTTGGTAAGGTTTAAGCAGCTTAATACGCTCTACCCAAACCTCATCGGGCTCACCCATGGATACCCACACGTCGGTGTAAAGGAAATCGCATCCCTTAACCCCTTCCTCAACACTTTCGGTACGGGTAATTTTAGCACCGGTCTCTTTGGCAATGGCCAAGCACTGGTTATAGAGCTCATCGCTAGGCCAAAACTGCTTGGGAGCCACAGCACGGAAATCCATACCCATCTTGGCAGCACCCACCATAAGCGAGTTACCCATATTGTTTCGAGCATCGCCCATGTATGCAAAAGATACCTGCGATAAGGGCTTATCGCAATGCTCACGCATGGTTAGGAAGTCGGCCAAAATTTGGGTGGGATGGAATTCGTTGGTCAAACCATTCCATACCGGAACACCGGCATGCTTAGCCAGGGTTTCTACAATATCTTGGGAGTAACCACGGTACTCAATCCCGTCGTACATACGTCCCAATACGCGAGCGGTATCCTCCATGGACTCCTTTTTACCCATTTGCGAACCCGATGGGCCCAAATAGGTAACCTGTGCGCCTTGATCGTAAGCCGCCACCTCAAACGCGCAACGCGTACGGGTTGAATCCTTTTCGAAAAGGAGTACAATATTCTTTCCTTTAAGCGTTGGCTGCTCGGTTCCTGCATACTTTGCCTTTTTAAGATCGGCAGAAAGGTCTAACAAAAATTGAATCTCCTTGGGAGAAAAATCGAGAAGTTTTAAAAAACTTCTATTTCTTAGGTTAAAAGCCATTGTTTTAGTTTTTTAACAATTATACATCTATATAAACTATCGAACTATTCTGGTTTGGTAAATCGGATCTTCAGCCTTGTCGGGGAAATGGATAAAGGTACATTCGCTACCGCCATTCTCAATAAAAGTGATAGCACCCAGAATCTTGGGAGCCATTCCGCCGGCACTAAACCTACCCTCCTCAATGTACTGCTTGGCCAATGTTACGTTGATAACCTCCAAGCGCTCTTTGGTTACCCCTTTGGTGTCAATATAAATGGGCCGTAAATCGGTGAAAATATAAAACTCATCAGCCTGAATCTTTGATGCCAACAGCGCAGAGGTATGATCCTTGTCGATTACTGCATCAATACCACGAAGATTTTTGTCCTCATCATAGTAAACAGGAATGCCTCCGCCTCCGGCGGCAATTACAATATGCCCCTCACGAGCCAGCTGCTCAATCACCTGGCTGTTACCAATTTGAATGGGTAACGGTGAGGGAACCAGCTTACGCCAGCCAATGCCATCAGTATCCTCTGCAAACACAGAGTTGGTTTCTGCGGCAATCATCTTGGCCTCCTCTTCGGAATAATAGGGCCCAATGGGCTTGGTGGGTTTGTCAAAAGCAGGGTCGTTCTTATCTACCAAAACCTGGGTAATCAGGTTAACAATACCCCTCTCCAAATTCTTTTCGGGTAACAGGTTACGAAGTTGTTGCTCAATAATATACCCAATAAAACCTTGCGAATAGGCACCACAGGCATCCAACGGTTGCTCGGCAACTCCATGAAGCTTTGCTCCTGCATGGTTTTGCAATAGTATGTTTCCTACCTGAGGACCATTGCCATGCACCATAATAAAGTTTTGTCCGGGTTTAAGCAGGTTAAGCAGATATTTAATCGTAGTGTTTACGTTATTCTGTTGCTGCTCAAATGTTCCCGCTTGCCCTGCTCTTAAAAGCGCATTTCCGCCTAGGGCTACAACTGTTATCTTGCTCATATTTAACTTATTACTTTTTACTGGATTTTAAAGAACCACAAATCTATAATAAATTTTATTTTTTCGCTACGAGGAGCCAATCGTCTACCCTATTTAGCTGTCTGCCAGATGGGTGTTTAATAACATACGCCCTTTACCATCTATTCCCGATACGCCGTAGGTTATAAGAACTGAGTAATTTCTTTAAGCATAACAGCCTTTAAGCACATTGGAATCGATGCTCCAATTGTACTTCTGCTCCACCCAATGCTTTGCCGGATTAATTTCCAACATTCCTTGAGCCAGCTTACAAATGATATCGGCCAAATGCTGAACGTCTTCAGAACGGAAGATAACCCCCGAGCCGGTTTCCTCAACTATTCGTTGAATGGGTGCACAATTACTGGCAATTATGGGCTTGTTGATGTACATATACTGAAACAGCTTATGGGGAATGGTGCTGTCGGTATGATCCGTTTTTAGGTGTGGAATAAGAGCAGCATCGGCCTGCCACAGGTTTCGGGCCACATCTTTTAGGGGTAAGTAACCCAGAAACTCAACCCTATCTCCCACTCCAAGCTGGTGAGCCAGCTCTTCTAAGCTGGATTGATAGCTACCAAATCCGGCAATTCGAAAACGCAGATTGGGAACCCTGTCCTTTGCCCGAGCCACCGCTTCAATTACTGTTTGCAATCCGCGATGAAAATTGATGCCTCCGGCATAGTAAAGCGTATAAAAATTAGGATCGGGAGTATCGGCAGCCACCTCAAATTCATCAATATTCAGGGTGTTGCTCACCACAAAAATTTTACTCCGCTCCACTCCCAACCCTGCCACTCTCTCCTTGGCCTCATCCACCACCACAATAACCGCATGGGCCTGCTTTAGCACCTTTCTCTCATATTGTTCCCACAGGCAATTGGGCGACAGTATTTTTCCCAAAAAGGTATTGGTGTGGGTTGAGACTCTAAGGAATGCCGGCCAATTCTCGTGCAGATCGATGGTTAGCCTAGCATAATACTTTTTGCTCAGCTTCACTCCCACTTTTGATAGCGGTAAATCGTGAATATGGATAGCCTCAAAATGATATTTTCGAAACAGTGCATCTAAAAACTGATACCAAAACCGGAAATAGAACGGGAGGGTTAATGCGGCTACGCTTAGCTTAAACATTAAGGATGATATGGGAACCCGATGGATATGGATTCCCTCCCACAGCTCATAGTCAACCAAACCCTTTTGGGTAAAGCAAGCGATATGCACCTCATGCCCTGCCGAAATTAGCGCAGTGGCCTCATTGTAAACCCTAACATCGGGTGGAAACTCATGATCTAAAACCATTAATACTTTCATGGTTGTTCGATATTAAAATGGAAGAACAAAACTATTCAATTCCTTGCTGATAAAGAAAAGTTAGGGGAAGTTATTGGGGAACGGGAATCGGGATACGGGGTTCGTGGTACGGGTTATCTGATCCCAGTTCATAGTTCCTAGCCTAGTGCTCTGCTCCCTTCGGCAAGTGTAAGGCGATGCTTTGTTCTCATTTGCGAATCAGCGGCTTGGCGTCTTGGCGGTAAAACAGCTTACGGGGTGCGAGTTGCGGGGTGCGAGTTGCGGGGTGCGAGTTCTTAGTTCCCAGTTCCTTGTTCTTTATTCTCATTTGCGACTCAGCGTCTCAGCGTCTTAGCGGTAAAACAGCTTACGGGGTGTGAGTTCTTAGTTCCCAGTTCCTTGTTCTTTGTTCTCATTTGCGAATCAGCGTCTTGGCGTCTTAGCGGTAAAACAGCTTACGGGGTGCGAGGTGCAGGGTTCGAGTTCTTAGTTCCCAGTTCCTTGTTCCTTGTTCCTTGTTCCTTGTTCCTTGTTCTTTGTTCTCATTTGCGAATCTGCGAATCTACAATACAATAAGACTGCTTCTCTAAAGGCACTCGCAGTCACGATTCACGATTCACGACTAACGGTTCACGATTTATCCTATCTTTACCTCTTTAAATTTCAAAGGTATGTTTTACACCCAAACAGGCGGCATTCGACTTGGACAATACAATATTCTTCATAAGCATAAAGGAAATGTTACGCACTTTGTAACTACGAGAGGAAATGATTTTAACCTAAGCCTTAGTAATGCTCCTGATCCGCAAACAGTTTTAAAAAATCGTAAACAGCTGGCTCAGGCTGTGGGTAGAAATCCCGAAGATTTTATTTTTCCCATTCAGGTACATGGCACACATATCCAAAGGGTTGGTGAGGAACATCGTGGTTATGGGGCATTAAGCGTTGGAACAGCAATCGCCAATACCGACGGGCTGATTACCAATGTTAAAGGGATATGCCTTATGACTATGGCAGCCGATTGTGTTTCGCTCCTATTCTACGATCCCGTAAATAGCGCCATCGGCGCTGCCCATGCAGGATGGAAGGGAACGGTTCAGAAAATTGCCGGTCATACGGTTCAGAGAATGCAACAGGAGTTTAATACTAATCCGCAGGATTTAATAGTTGCCATTGGCCCATCGGCAGGACCTTGCTGTTATGAAGTAGGCCCGGAGGTTATAGAACAGGTTTTAGACAGTTTTAAGGATAAAGATGTGCTGATTAACCACAAAGGCAAGACTATTTTCAACCTTTGGGAGGCCAACCGTATAACGCTAACAGAGAGTGGGGTTTTGGATAAAAACATCGAACTATCCGAAACCTGCACCCTTTGCCACAGTCACTCATTTTACTCGGCACGTAAGGGGGATTGTGGCAGATTTTCCTCAGGGATTTTGTTGCGTTAGTATCGCTTTTAGAGGTAATTTTTGTATTTTGCACCGCCTTTAGAAAAAACTAAAATCAAAATACCTAATTCACATGTCACAAACAGAACAAAAGAGAACAATGGGCCTACCCGAAAATGCCTATCGGGAGTTGGCTCCGGGCGAGGTGTATCAACCGCTCATGTCGCCCCAGCACATTGTGCCCGAGGTAAGTACCTACTCGGTAACCTGGGGGCTAATTATGGCCATTATCTTTTCGGCTGCTGCTGCCTATCTAGGCCTAAAAATCGGTCAGGTTTTTGAGGCGGCCATTCCCATTGCCATTATTGCTATTGGCCTTTCGTCGGTTACCAAACGAAAGAATGCGCTGGGCGAAAACGTAATGATTCAGTCCATTGGAGCCAGCTCGGGCGTTATAGTGGCGGGAGCCATTTTTACCCTTCCCGCACTTTACATCCTTAACCTTGAGGCCCAATTCTATCAAGTTTTCTTGTCGTCGTTGTTGGGTGGTGTGCTGGGAATCCTGTTCCTTATCCCTTTCCGTAAGTACTTTGTGGCCGATATGCACGGGAAATACCCTTTCCCTGAGGCAACGGCAACCACCGAGGTACTGGTGTCGGGCGAAAAGGGCGGAAACCAGGCCAAACTACTTTTAATTAGCGGATTGGTAGGCGGTGTTTATGATTTTATTATTGCCACCTTTGGATGGTGGAGCGAAGTGTTCACCACACGCGTACTCCCTTTTGGAGAGAAATTGGCCAACGAAGCCAAGATGGTGTTTAAGATTAACGTGGGTGCAGCTGTTGTGGGTCTTGGCTACATTATTGGCCTTAAGTATGCCGCCATTATTGCCGCAGGCTCATTTGTGGGATGGTTTGTGCTAATTCCCTTCCTCAACTACTTTGCCGAAGGCATGACCGTTGCTGTGGGTACAAACATCTTCTCGGTAATTGGCGATATGAGCGCAGAAGAGCTGTTTACGCACTATATCCGTCCGGTGGGTATTGGAGGTATTGCCATGGCGGGTATTATAGGAATTATCAAATCGTGGGGAATTATTAAGCAGGCTGTAGGGTTGGCCGTTTCCGAAACCGTTGGACGAAAAGGGGGAGAGAAAAAAGAGGTGCTGCGTACCCAGCGCGACCTGCCCATGAAGATTATTGGCATAGGCCTACTTGTGCTAACTGCTCTTATCTTTATCTTCTTCTACTTTGGCGTAGTACACAATCTCATCCATGCATTGGTGGGCTTGGCCATTGTTATGGTTATCGCATTCCTGTTTACCACCGTTGCTGCCAATGCCATTGCCATTGTGGGTACCAACCCCGTATCGGGAATGACCCTTATGACGCTGATTATTGCATCGCTTATTATGGTATCGGTAGGCCTTAAAGGGGAAAGCGGAATGGTGGCTGCGCTTATTATTGGTGGCGTGGTGTGTACAGCCCTTTCCATGGCAGGCGGTTTTATTACCGACCTTAAGATTGGTTACTGGCTGGGCTCCTCTCCCTACAAACAGCAGAGCTGGAAATTCTTAGGCACATTGGTTTCGGCTGCTACTGTGGGTGGGGTAATCATACTCCTCAATAAAACCTATGGTTTTACCGGTGAAGGTGCTTTGGTTGCTCCACAGGCCAACGCCATGGCTGCCGTAATTGAGCCCATGATGAGCGGTAAACCTGCTCCTTGGTTGCTTTACGCTGCCGGTGCCGTTCTATCACTAATCCTTACCATGATTAATGTTCCGGCATTGGCCTTCTCTTTGGGAATGTTTATTCCGCTACAGCTGAACACCCCATTGCTTATTGGCGGTATCCTAGCTTACATTGTATCCACACGCAGTAAAGATGCCCAGCTAAACCAAGCACGTCGAGAAAGGGGTACGCTCATTGCTTCCGGCTTTATTGCCGGTGGAGCATTGATGGGAGTTATTAGCGCCATACTTAAGTTTGCAGGAATTAACTATGTAAACAGCCAATGGATAGACTCTAACCCATCGCAAATACTTGCCTTGGGAATGTTCACACTAATCTGTGTATTCATTGTTTGGCAATCGCTCAAAGCTAAGCCGACACAGGAATAGCAGAGTTAGCATCTTTTGAAACACAAAACAGATATCGTTATGATTGAAGAAAAAAAGCTGATTGACCGATTTATACGGTATGTCAAAATAGATACGCAAGCGGACGATACGGTTACCGACCGTTACCCCAGCACCGAAAAGCAGCTGGTACTCTCCAACCTATTGGTTGACGAGCTAAAGCAGCTGGGCCTTACCGATGTTACCATTGATGAGCATGGTTATGTAATGGCCACAGTGCCCTCCAACGTGGATAAGAAAGTGCCCACCATAGGCTTTTTGTCCCACGTGGATACCGCTCCCGATATGAGCGGAAAGGATGTAAACCCTCGCTTTGTGGAGAACTACGATGGAACGGACATTATCCTTAACAAGGAGCTAAATGTAACCCTTTCGCCACAGGAGTTTCCCGAGCTGCTCAACTACAAAGGGCAAACCCTTATTGTTACCGATGGCACTACCCTGTTGGGTGCCGACGATAAGGCGGGTATTGCCGAGTTTATGACCGCGGTGGAGTATATGCAAAACAATCCGCAGTTTAAGCACGGCCCTGTTCGCATTGGCTTTACCGTGGATGAGGAGGTAGGCCGTGGGGTTGACCATTTTGATGTGAAGAAATTTAATGCCGATTTTGCCTACACCCTGGATGGCGGAGCCATTGGCGAGCTGGAATATGAGAACTTTAACGCTGCCGGAGCCAAAATTACCATACAGGGACGCAATATCCACCCCGGATATGCCAAGGATAAGATGATCAACGCCATGATTGTGGGTATGGAGTTTCACAGTATGCTACCCCCCAGTGAGCGCCCTGAGCATACGGAGCATTATGACGGGTTTTACCTACTGATGAAGATGGACGGAACGGTGGAGAATGCTTCGTTGCAGTATATTATCCGCGACCATAGCCGCCCAAAATTTGAGGAGCGCAAAAAGCATATGGAGCGTGTGGCTAAGTTTATTAACGAAAAGTATGGCCGCAATGTGATAACCCTTGAGCTCAAGGATCAGTACTACAATATGCGCGAAATGGTGGAACCCGTAATGCATGTGGTGGATACAGCGGTAAAGGCCATGGAACAGGTGGGCATAACGCCCAAGGTAAAACCTATACGTGGCGGTACTGATGGTGCACGCCTGTCGTATATGGGACTCCCCTGCCCTAACCTATTTGCCGGAGGCGAAAATTTCCACGGAAAGCAGGAATACGTTTCAACCCATAGCATGGTAAAAGCCTCTGAGGTAATACTAAAAATTATTGAGCTTTACTCCCGATAGTACTCTGTAAGAGATTAAAACGATAAACCCTGTCAGATTATAAAATTTGACAGGGTTTTTTAGTTCCATCTTATATAATAGTGCAGAACGGTTTGATGGCTTGGTTTTCGAGCAGTGAAACAAACAATAACCACCTTGTAAGCCAACAGTCTACCAAATGTGCATAATTTTAACCAACGGGCAAATCTCCACAGCCTGAAGCTAAGCCGCTGTTACAAGCTGGCCTTCTGTCCTTCGTCATTGTCAAGGCGCTGTTTGTCTGAGTTTTCGCAGTCTTTGTCCAACGGTTCTTTTGTCGGCTGAGGGTGACGAAAAAATAGAACATCGAAGGGTGGGAGAAAAAATTGAATTTCTTTTTGGGTTGCTGAAAAGCACACTCTTTTGCAAGCCTTGGTCTGTGTTTGGGCTTGTGTGGCTTGCAAATGTGGGTGCTTTTTTGTGTAGGCTACTCATGCCAATAGTTTTTCCAATTTCAACTTCCACTTTACCCAGTCCTTCATTTCCTTAGTTTGTAAATCAAAAAATTTCTGAGTG
>CAZKPD010000039.1:10433-19038 GCA_964554585.1 uncultured Rikenellaceae bacterium | reverse complement strand
ATTTCAAAGTTAATATCCGGCTGTCCAACAATATATAGCCTATCACTAACAGGATTGGGATAAATCTGCACTGTTAAGCCCCATATTTCATCGGTACCGACGGGAAGCATACCAGTACCCGAAACAGTTACTTCAGCAATGGGGTTGTCGGGGTCGTTGCTATGGAAACTAATAACTCCCTCATAGAATATCTCTTCTTCCGGCTCAAAGCTTACCCTGACAGTGGCACTACCTCCCGCTTCTATTGTCAGGTTCGATGTATTGGGAATAAACACTGCATTGTCCGATGAAATCTCGGTGATAATCAGCTCAGAACTACCCAGGTTCACGACAATTATCTCAGCCTCTGAAGGCTGGTCCAATGGGGTGTTGCCAAAGTCAATGGATGTGGGATTTAAATAAATGCTTGCAATTTGCTCTTTAATATATGCCTGTACACTGGCTTTTTCATCCAAATCCAAATCTGAATAGGCGATGATTGGTGTATTGTGGTGCATGGTCAACAGCGGAAATTTACCTGCAGTATTGGTAAATCCTCTAGGCCCCACATAAGACCAGTCAGTCCCATTGTAACTCATCACCGATATGGTATTGTTATAAGCAAAGTCAACAAAGCTTAGATAAAGCGTGCCATTTTGTGCCAAGCGCACACCACAATTCTCCACAGCTCCTTCCGGCAAATCCTCAGCGATCATGGTCCAGCTATTGCCATCAAAATGATATACCTCAAGAATTTTAGCAACGTTGCCAGCCGGGAATGCCACATAGATATTGCCTTCGTTGTCAACATCAAACGACTGATAATAATAAACATCGGATTCGCTTACGGCTTGATTTCCTATAATCTGCCATCCATTTTCTGTTAATTTTGACACATGTGCAAGAGTAGAGGCACCGTAAGCGCCCCACAAAATATAGAGATTGTCGTTATCGTCAAGACGAGCCACGTTCCATACAGCACCATTGCCCACTGTAGAATAGATACCATCACCGAGCTGTTCCCAGGTTGTTCCGTTGAATTTGTATGCCATACCCTGCCAACCAGAGTTGGCATCTTGCACAGCCAAGATTGGCTCACCGGTCTGTGTGATAACCATGCTCAAGGTAGGGCCATCAGTTGGTGAATCACCTACTTGCACCCAATTACCATTCTCATATTTTTTGACATATACAGTACTCCAGTTGTGTGAGTATGCGATATAAGGCGTTCCATCGGCAGCTGCAACCACCTGTCCGCTTGAAGCATTTGCCTGAGCCAAACCCAACGAGATCCAGTCGCTGCCTTCCTCTTTCTTATACACTTCCATTAGGTTATTTACAACGGTTATAAGATATAATGTGCCGTCTTCAGCCACAGTAAAACCCTGATTGTAGGCACCTCCCGAGGTAAAACCTGCTTCACCTATGAGTGTCCACTCACCGGTTGATACACCTTTCACTTCAATCGTAAATGCCTGCTCCACTGTATTTACTCCATCGTTGACACTGAGCACAACTTCATAATTACCTGGATTTTGTGGGGTTCCAGAGATATGACCTGCAGAAGTTGTTTCGCTCAAAGTCAACCATGATGGAAGCTCAGTTGCAGTGATTTCAAGATTTGCATTATCCGGATCGTGAGCAAAAGCGGTATAGGAATAGTTGTTACCAACAAAAGCAAGGGTTAAGGGGCTTGAGGTAAATACAGGTTTAGCATTACTACTGCCGTTCAAATAGACACTTTTTGCTGCGTTGTCAATCTTCCCTTCCGGGTCAATAAGCAGTGCCAATACTTGGATTAGGTCGGAATCCCATTCTTCGGGAACAGTATACTCAAAGCTATGGCTGTGAGTACTGCCTGCAGCAATATTTGACGGAAGACTATTTTCTTCTCCTTCATAGCCTCCAAGAAGCTTGCGTGAAACATGATTGTAGGCAATCATATAGGCAGGAATGGGTGAAGGTAGTATTTCATACCCGCCGGCAAAACCGTTTGCACCTCCACTATATGAATTGGCTTGGCTATAAGCCGGAGCCGGGCCGGTTACACCGTCTTCAAGTAGAACAGCAGCCACACGATAGTCTCCGCTAACGGCTTGCGCAAAAGAGGCAGAGATATTGACAGTTAGTGAACGGTTGGTAGCATTGTAGCTGTTGGTTACTTCAAGATTTGCCACTGCCTCTTCCTCTAATGCATCATTCACACTGGGAAACCATTGATTGATACTCTTACCCATATAAGAGCGGTTGATATTGGCAGACGGGTAAGAGCCCAATCCTGTGCCTTCTACATGTTCTGGATTTTCCATGGCATCGTATCCGTGTACCGCAATCACAAATACATTGTCGAAGTTTATTACAAGGGAGTCATAAAAATATGCTCCTTTGGGACACCATTGGCACCAAGTACCGGTAACCACTTCAACTACTGCATTTTTGTTATTTTTACTACCGGTGTTCTTTATTTGAATACCGGAATCGAGGATTCCCTCTGCCGCAAGCTGCGACTCGGAAATTTCAAGGATATGGTCGTTCAAACGCTTTTTGGCAAAACTGTCCTTAATATTTGAACCCACATAAGTGTGCTGGGTAAAACCTGTCGAAAACAGTCCCAACACAAAAATCAGCGTAATAAAAGTAGATTTTTTCTTCATATTACAATTGTTGTTTAGTTAGTTTCTTTATTTGAATTGGAAATTGAATGAATAATTTTTTCCAAAACTTTGTTTTGAAGCTTTTTTTGTTCCACCATCTTGTCTAGGCTGTTCTTATCATTCTCGACAGCCTCTTTCTTTGGTTTCTTTTTCGGGTTTTGTTCTTTCATTTTTTGTCACGCTAAAAGTCCTATACAAAGGTGCTCTATTGCAATGACTCATAGCAAGCAGTAAGGGTAACAAAACTTTCACAAGTTACGACATTTGTTTTCACAAAATTTTCATTTAATACATTTAATGCAACATATATTATTGAATATAAAAGACATGAGATGTTTAGTGCTCGTAACGCGCTTCTACATCAATAAAAATGAGTTTCATAATTTCATGAATAGCATACTACAATCAATAACAGGGGGGTGTCATTAAATTTTTGATATAAAGGTCACTAAATTCACATCTTGCGACTCAATTCTCAACTTTTTTCGCAGACGAAAACGAGTCATTTCAATAGCACGCTGGCTTTGACCCGAGATGTTTGAGATTTCCTTGGTGGTGAGATTTAATCGGAGAAAAGCACAAAGACGTTGTTCGTTGGGCGAGAGATCGGGATATCGTTTTAACAGCTTTTCGTAAAACTCGCTGTGTACTTTTTGGAATCGAAGTTCAAATTCTTCCCAAATACCCTCTTGTGTTATATTTTCAATATCAAAAGCTATTTTATGGATGAGGGCACGATTTTCTTTGTTATCGGTTTCTTTTTCCAGTTTACTCAACCGTTCGGTAATATCTGTTAGCATCTCATTTTTCTTAAGCAATGACATGACATTGGTTGCCAGCTCTTTATTTTTGTAATCCAGCTCATCCTTCAATTTCTGTTCTTCAAGACGGGCATAGCGTGCTTTCATACGAAAACGTACAACAAGCAAAGAAGTAACTACTATGGCTGCCAGTAACAATATTATTATGAGTATAAGCGAAAAATCTTTACGCTGTTGCCGTATTTTTTGTGCTTGTTCTTCACGTTCCAGCTTACGCAATAATTCGAGTTGTGACATGCGGATCAGGCTGTTTTCAGCAAATAGGCTGTCACTATACATATATTGAAGGCTTTTGTATTTGTATGCGCTGTCTGTTAGTCCGCTTTCAAAGTAGTACTGCTGAAGATTGTTTGAGCTGTTTAGCAGCACATCTTTGAAGTTGTTCTGATAACCAATTTCCATGGCTGTTCGTATGGCCTCAACAAACTGCCCTTTGTGGTTCTGTAAAATCGCGCTAGGGTGCTGTAGGTGCTTGCCAGGTTGAACAGATTATTGATTTCCTTGTTTACCTCAATCGCTTTTTCGATATAATGGAAAGCTGAATCAAAGTGTTCAAGGTCCAGATAATCTTCTGCTATATTGTTGTAATTTATACCCAACCATTGCTTAAGCCCTGATTGTATGTTGATTGCCACTGCCTTTTTGGTGTATTCGATGCTTTTTTTATAATTTTTGTCAACAGCAAAAAGTACTGCCAGATTGTTGTACCCTCGACTGATTCCACGTGCATAATCATGTTTCAAAGCCAACTCCAGTGAGCGGGAAAAATAATCGGATGCTTTTTCGTTTTGCTTTTGCTCGTGATAAAATATCCCGATGGCAGCCAAGGCATCGCAAACACCCCTTTTATCGTCAAGTTTTTCATAAATTGCTAATGCTTCAAAGCCTAACTCGGAGCTTTTTTTGTATTCGTTAAGCTGTCTGTAACAGTTGCTTATTATTAGAATTGCACGGGCATATTGTGTCTTGAAATGGTACTTTTCAGCCAGCTCTTTGGCTTGCATGGCAAGCGCAATGGCATTAGATAAGTCTGATTTAATTTGGTAAATCTCTGCTTTGTTGGTAAGAGCATTTGTCTCTGCTTCGTGAAATTTATTTTCCCTACTCAGGCGGAGTGCCTCGTTAGTATATGCCAATGCTTCTTCGGGTGCCGAAGCTAAAAACTCATTCGAAAGCTGTATCAAAATTTCGACCCGTTCTTGTGGCCGATAGCTGTGGATTAGGGCTTCCTGTAATGCTTGTCGCTCTTTAACATTCATGCCAATAGCATGATTCCATAATAAGGGAATCAGCAAAAGCAATACGGAAACTTTTACAGTAAACCAGAAGCCTTTTGTATATGAAAGCGAATAGTTTTTCATAAAAATACTAGATATTGTAGTGTCGAGAGAGAAATCAAAATTGTTAGCAAATTTTGTAGACAAACTTAGCTGCTCCCAAATTGAATTCTGTTTTTAGTAGAGAACTAATATAGTATTTTATCCGAAAACAAAAGAAATACTTCCCCAGTACTGAGCAAATATAACCTAAATGGATTCTTACAATTTTCCTAAAGCATAATGACTATAAAGTTTCTGCTACAATGGCGAAACAACTGTTTGATTATTTCATAAGAGAGGCTGTATCAAAATTTTGAAACAGCCTCTCCACAATTAAATAGTTTATATTTTATCTCTGTTTCACAAAGCGTTTAACGGTCGAACCGTTGTCCCAGCTTAAGCGCAACAGGTAGATGCCCGGTTCAAGGCTTGCTACATCAACGGAGTTTCCAATGGCACTCCCACTTTCAATGGATTTCCCAATGAGCGAGATGATTTCATAGCGAATGGGCAGCTTCCCGCTTATGTAAATTCTGTCTCTTACGGGATTTGGATAAATTCCAACGGATGTTAAAAGAGTTTCTATTCCGGTTATAGGCGTTAGCATTACGGTAATCTCCTTGTTTGCACCCTCAATGGTTACCGAACCCTCCGCGGTTTCATAGTTTTGAGCAGACACAGAATAGGGATAGGTTCCGTTACCCAGCTCAATGGTTGCTACACCATTACCATCGGAAGTGATTACTTCGTTGGCAATAGCAATTTGGGCGTTAGCTACACCTTCATTTTCCTTGTTTGTTACCGTAAAGGTTAGCGTATAGGCTTCTGCTGACAGGGTAATATCCACATTGTTGATCCCCTGCTCTACAGAGAAGGTGCCTTGATAGGTAGCATATTCGCTATGCGATACGGTAAGGCTATAATCACCCGGAGGAATCATAGCCCAAATACTTCCGGATGGATCGGTCAGTAGGGTTTCTCCAAACCCTTCGATGCTGATAGCGGCTCCGCCCACGGGATCTCCATCCACATTTTTTACGGTAAAATAGGTTTGGAATGCGCAAGCAGGCATAAAGTGGACTATACCCAGGGTAGCGTCATCGGGCTGATGTACCACAACTCCCTCAATGCTCACAGAGTCCTGAACATCAACGCCCCAGCAGTTATACATGGCATACTGCTCCACAGGGCCATTATTATACAGGTCGTACAGCACACCCTCATTGCCATTATTGGCAAAAATATTTCCGCCCGGATTAAAGTTCTCCGGATCCGCATTACCCATATTCACTTCGGGATAACCGATGATTGTGATTCCCCACAGGTTTCCGGTAATTACGTTTCCGGTTACCAACACCTTTTGTACTGCTGAGGCACTACTAGCCGTAAGGTTAATTCCGCTTCCTCCCAAGCTAGGAGCGTTCTGTATATCGTTATCAGTAATAATGTTATGGCGAATGGCTCCGGTGATGGGTGAGCCCGTGAGAGTAATACCATATCGGTTCTTGTCCACAATGTTGGAATCAATAACCACGCTTCCCGGAACCCCCAGCAGCGATGAGTAGGCAATACCTCCCGACATAACAAAACCGTTGCCTATAATGGTGTTTCCTATGATAAAGGTGGTGTCGTTGGCTCCTGCCGGACCCATATTAATCTGCGGTCGGTTGCTGTTCTCGGTGGTATTTCCAAACATATAGTTGTTTTTTATAACCGCTCTGCAGCTCACGTTGGATCCGGAGGTTACTGCCCCCCTCTGGTTATGTAAAAAGGAGTTATTGGTGATGTAAACCTCTCCGGTTAAATCTAGGATGGCACCCGATGCATAGGAACCGTTGGATGAGCCGGATTTATAAAATCCTTTATAAAAAGTGCTGCCATCCACAGTTAGCAAGCCGCTTGAGGCTTTAATGCCTCCACCAAACTTAAAGGTGATGTTTTTGATATGAGTAACATGGTCAGCCAGTAGCTTAATTCCTCTCCACTTGTTGGCAGAGGTGCTATCCAAGGCCGTGAATAATGCCTGTTCGGGAGCGTTGATCAATAGCGTCCCGCTCGATTCGATACCGGCTAAATCATGAAAAACAACGGTAACATCATCCAAAATTTGCAGTGTGTCTGTAGCACTAATGCTTAGGGTAGCAGTAACCTCATATTGGTCTACATTCCAGACAACAGTACCATTAGAGTGCTCAACCAACTCGGCAAGACCCCACTTTACGCCCGTTCCGGGCGTGGTGTACTGTGCATTTACAATAAACGTAGAAAGCACAATGAATAAAATAGTAATTCCTTTTTTCATGGTTATAGGGTTTTAATAAAGTAATAGGTATTCAAGTTAGGATTTATTTTCCTTTTATGCTCAAAGAAGGGTACAAAATTTCTAGCCAATGCTAATATCCGAATGGCATTATACATGGAATCCATTAATATGTGAGACTATGGAGATTAATACGGACAAAAGTGCAATAGCCCTATCGAGCAATAACTAACCGCTTAGCTGTAATTCCCTGTTGGTGGGTGATGCTGATAAGGTAAACCCCATTTGGCAGGGAGGAAACATTAATGCTATTATTACCCTTATTCCCCATATCAACAAAACTGATCAGCTTTTTGCCCAATAGGTCATAGATTGTCAGGCTAATCGGGCCTTCAATATCGTACGATAAGTTAATGGCATCACCGGCAGGGTTTGGCCACATAGAAAAAGTTGATATATATTCGTTCTCTGCGGTACCTGATGTGTAATCCCAAATATTTTTTGCAAAAGCCGGATTATCAATAAAGGGATTTCGGTTGCCCTGATACAGTTCATATACGGCATTGTTTCTGTCAATCTCTTTTTGGCTAACCGGATCAAGCACATGCCACTCCAAGAGCATGCTTAGCGCCCAAGGCGTAAATGCCGGGAATTTTGTTCCATTCAGCATAGCCGTTGCAAAAGTGTTTACAACATTGTTATATCGGGTTACCATGTAAAAGTAGGCTCTGGCAAAATCTCCTTTATACTCATCAATGGGCTCAAACACCTTGCCCGTATATCCGGGGTATGATGACGGGCCCATCTTGCTCCCATTGGATGAAGTGTACGTTGGGTTAGCCACCTCACCAAAAGGGTAGTTATCCCTTACATTATTCACCTTTTTGTCGGCAGGGAAGATGTGGAAAAGATCGGTACGCATCGGATTTTTTCCGTCAAACCAGCTAGAGGGGAATGAGTGTTCCCTATTGAATACATCGCATTCGGTGGTTCCTCCGCTTCCGGAGTCCTGGTCAATGCCAAACTGAAAAGTGCAGCTGCTATACATATCCCAAACGGTTCCATCTGTCTTTTTGTCCGTATCCTCAAAGGCTGCCCAAATTTCTGAATAGGATATGCTGTTATGATCTTTGATTATCTCATGAATTGCCTGAAGCAGCTCTTCACCGTGTTTACCAACGGTAGAACTGTAATATCCATCCGGAGGTTGTGCCACGAGAAGTAGCGCTTTGAAAGCGATGATAAGGAATAAAACCAGCCGTTTCATTGTCTCGATCTTTTGAATTTGCTAATAGTTTATTTGGGGCTAATCACACCATCCATGGGAACATCATAGTCGGCTGTAGGAACTTGAGGAACTACCTGTAACGACAAGCATACACCATATTTTGGAACATCAATGGTTTTTAGCAGCTTATCGTAGTACCCTTTTCCTCGTCCCATTCGATTACCCTGCAAATCGAACGCCATACCGGGAATTATGCCAAAATCGATGGATTTACCTGAAAAGATTTCTCCTTTTTGGGGTTCTAGTATCCCAAAAGCAGGGCCTTCGACCATGCACTGGGGGCC
>CAZKPD010000039.1:0-10423 GCA_964554585.1 uncultured Rikenellaceae bacterium | reverse complement strand
GTACACCCTAAGTTCTAAAATATCTCCCACAACCAGCGGAAGGATAATCGTCTTGGTCTTATACCAACGCTCGATAAAGGCATGGGTTTGCAGCTCTTTAGGAATAGACCAGTAGGCGAGAACGGTTTTTGCTTTCCGAAAAAGAGGCATCCTTTCTAGTTGTGCAAAAACATTTTCCGATTCGGCAAAAAACTGTCCTTCGGAAAATGCGTTTTTCTTTTCCCGAATCAACTTTCGAAGGGATTTTTTTTGCTCTTCAATATATTTAATAATGCTCATAATATCAGAGTTATATGGGTTAAAACTTAAACTATAAAATTATAGATGATCTCTCGGGGTTATTCCCATATACAGAGACCAGATTAATGTCTAAAACAAAGTTATGGAAAAAAGATGAGGAATGTAGGCTGTATCCTCCTCGATAGCCAACCCTAAAGGGGGTTTCCAATCTTAAGAAATGTAAATCAGCGGTTACCTCCATCCCTACAGATGAATAACGTTTAGCTTTAAAGGATGTTTGGGAATTACTCCTAACCAGCTCATTGCCTATGGCATAGTCGTAAAATCCATTAGCTATAAAACGCTTTATATAAAAAATGGAAAGAATGTCTAAATCCGGGTACAGCATAGGCAGGGCATAATCTGCCGAAAAGGCCTTATAGTCGAGGCCCAAGAATTCTATTTCACCCCTAATAAGCTTGCTGTTGATTCGGTTAAGGTATTGCCCGTTTAGCTGCTTTTCATAACTCCCTTGAAGCATCAGGCTATGGTTTGGCAGCATACTCGGGAAGTACAGAGTTGCCCTAGAGTAAATCACGTCGCCCAGGGTTTGGTTTGGACTGGGATACTTATACCAGCTGCTCAGCAAGGATATCCCCAATTTGGGTCTAATATCACGATGAGCCATACGGGTATACGCCAGAAAGCTGATATAGGGTACTATGGCGTGAACGCCGCTTTGAAATGAGTTGCTCTCCGAATCCCATACTTTTACATTTTGGTACTGGTATTGAGCTGCTACATTAAGTGCCGACTGGACATATCCGGACGAAAGGGTAAAAGGAAAACGCAAAGTTGCTTTTCCTAGCAGCTGGGGCCGTTGCTCTTCTTCTATTGGGGGGTTGTTGGGTCCACCTGCGGAGTAGGCAAAGCGATTTCCGTAATCCACACCCAAAGAAATTTTTGGAAACCAGCCCGCCCATTCGGCATATCCATGCACTCCGTGTGTTTTATTGTACGAGTACCCAAGGCTCGACACAAGGGTTCCGGTTAGGTTTTGGGACATTATAGTAGCCCCGGGGTATATTTCTATATTGCCTTTCACCAGTTCCGACGGATTATAGTACAGGGGGGCCCAGCTGTGCACATTAAATAGGCCGGCAAGTATAGGACGTTTCTTCCCGACAAGTTGAACTTCAGCTGATGTGTTCCAACTATCGATTTCTACAGCACCTTCGTCGATGAAAAGAGGAAAATCGTATTCCTCCATGGGCTTGTACCGCTCCATATGATTGGTTTCAATAATACATGGAGTTGATCCCATATGGCTATATAATGATGCAATTACTTGATTGTCTGACAAAAGCGTTGGTTGACCTAAGCCATAACCTGCATGTGTAATTCTGCTAGTTTGATTATTCTGAATATCATATTTAAAGAGCTGCTCTCTGTATTCATCTGTCATGGTGAAGTATAGAGCGCCTTTGGCGTGCGTCACATTGGCAATATCACGATGGATTGGGCCAAATAGGGTGTCACATTTACCGGTAAGGATTGAATGCTCAATGACCACTGTACCGTTGGGGGATGCACATCGGATAAGAATGGTTTGTTCGTCAACTTTAGCCAACTCTTTTGGCTCAAGGCTACGCTCCAAATCAATGTTTTTAACCCTATTCCCCTCAAAGTCAATTACTGCAATACGCATTAACCCTTGCCTGTCAACCTCAATAGCCGCAATTTGCGCAGCATTCAGCTGAACGGGATTAAAGAGTTTTGATTTACGGGTTATCCTAGCCTTTTTATTATTTGCTAGGTCGTAGCGCCAAATCTCCGAATAGTTTTTATAGTCCCAGCGTAACCCCGAGCGGTACTGGCTCCAAAGAATTAGAGAATCGTTAATAAAGGGCTTGCTTAACAGGTATCCGGGTTTAAAAAGCGTATGCTCTCGCCGGTTTAGGGTATTAACCAAAACCCATTTGGGTGGCGCTGCCAGCGAGGATTTAAGCGCAATCACTAGGGAGTCTTGTGAAAGGCAAGGATATTGGTACTGAATGTAATCCGCTTTGTCCCTTCGGGGCTTCACATTGATAGGATAGATATTCTCTTCATTAGGTTCAAAATGGCTCCACACAGAATCGCAATAGGCAAACGATTCTTCCAAATGATCTCTTAGTAAGTGCTTAAACTGTTGCCTAAGAGATATGTTGAACGAAAAAATGTAGTAGGGACGCTTTACAGTTTTATCTAAAGCTGTGTTCCAAATATTTGAGTTATACTTTAGATTAGTATACCCAACCATCATATATCCAAAACTATAATAGTTTGGGATGTAATGCTTATATGAGCCCAACAGCCATTTGCTGTAGTTGTAAGTGTTTCCCTGTTGGCCAATAACGGCCATATATTGTCGATAAAAAGAGGCTTGTCTACCTCGACCACCGTGCGAATACTTGGTTTCGGCATAGACCGCATCACCCTCCATGTACCATCGAGGGAGCATTGCCGATGCTATACCCACCGACTGTTGGCCTAGGAACCATGAGCCAACCCTAAAAACTCCTTTATTGAGGCTTTGCATCTGCAAAACATGCCGAACTTCGTGTATGGCAAGCGTTTTAAGCCAAAGCTCCGAGTTGCTGTCAAGTGAGGGAATTGTAATTAGCTCAACCCTTTTTGGGGCCCACACCACAAAACCATTACTAAGTACACTGTTTGGGTGAAGGATTACAGGAATGCGAGAAAACTTAGGATTTAAATCTGGTTGAGATACCTGCCATGCCCTACTGTGGTACTTAATGTAATCATGAACAACCAAATCTGCCCAAGAGGGGTAGATTAAATGGAGGGAATCACTCTTAATCTCCATCCATTGGGTACCAAAAGGTTCTTGTCCGGGGTTATAAAACTGCGAACGGGCTATGGAGGAAAATAGCAGTAGGATGAGGATGGAGCCCAATCGCTTCATATGATTACTGTTTTATCACAATTACAGTCTTTTGAAAATCATTACCGCTAAAGACAACAAAATAGGCTCCAGGTATAAGCAAATCGGCAGGAACGGAGTAACGCTCCCCTTCATTCACACTTAGGGTACGGCTTTGCATTAACAGCCCAATGCTACTGTAAACGCTCATTTTTAAATTTTGAGGGGTTATGCCGTCAATGTAGAAATCTATTGTATTACTTACCGGATTAATAACTTTTATTGTAGGTGCATAAAAATCGGATAAACCATCACTCAGGTATAGCTCATGGTCCATGTGAATTTTTAGGGTTACCGGTAGGTGATCCGACATATTGTAAAGCGCGCTAATAATATTGGCAGGCAATGAATTGTTCGTAGGTGAAATCAGCGATCCATTCAGCCTGTTGCCATCCTGTCCGTATGCCCAGTACGAATCTTCAATGTATTTGGCTCCTCTGGCACCCTCAATTAGCGGAGTTGAGGCCAGAATAAAATCGAACCGATCATCCATTCCTCCGCCAGAAAAACAGCTGCCCGAGGTGTGGGTTGACTGGGTATGATAGGGAGAAAAGCTTGAATTATCGTGCCAGTTGCCCACCGCATTGGCAGGGTCGTGCAGCTGAACACCAGTTGTAGTAGTTGTTAACAAGCGCTGAAAGGCCTCTTCGGTATGAGTGTACACATTAAAATCGCCCATCATCATAATGTTCCCATCCAATTTCCTGTTGACAATATAGTTCATGATCTGCTTTGCTGCCAAGGCCCGTTCATTCTGATCGGCCACAGTACTACCGGCTTTTAGGTGGGTAACAATACAGGTTAGATAGGTAGTATCGCCAAGGGCCAAGTTATCATCCACTAGGTATAGGGTATACACATCCGTTTGCCGAGGGCTGGTTTGGATGTGGGATTGGCGCTTTAGCGCCAGTTTTTCGCTGTTATAGTAAAGCATGTTTATAAGATAGCTACCCGTAAATGACGCATTTCTATAACGGGTAACCCCGTTTATATTTAAGGCACCATTCAGCAAAAGGTCCACACTGCTTGGGCTACCATTTAGCTCGTTAACCGTAAAAATATCGGGTTTAAAGTGGTTGACAATAGTATTTAAATAGATGTTCTTCTGGTTGACATTATTATTGGATTCTGTACAAAAGGAGGTAATCATGTCGTAGTATAGCAGGTTGTACTGCATTACCCGAATGGTGTCATTGGCGCTAACCGACGAAACCAAGAAATATAGAAAGGTGAAAAAGCTAATTATATACTTCATTTTGTATTGTGTTAAACATTGATGCACAGGGAAAAATAGATCAAATGAATGTTGTTTATCCTCCTGATTTTTTCACGTTTTTATAGCCCAATTCCTGTAGGATATTTACAGCCCTATCCCGAAAATCACCCTGAAGAATAATTTCATTATCCTTAACGGATCCTCCTACGGCACACCGGCTTTTTAAAGTTTTTTCCAGCTTTTTTAGCTCATCCATACTGCCTATAAACCCGGCGATGATGGTTGCCATTTTTCCACCCCTATGCTTCTTTTCCAGCCTAATTCTAAGAACCTGTTGGTGAGGTAGCAGAGTATCAACATTTTCTTCCTCCTCATTGGGTTTATAGTCCGGGTTAGTTGAATAGGCAAAGGCCAACTTATCTTTCCAATCGCCATTAATCATAGTCTTCTGGTTTTTTACAAAGTTATGTAAATCTGGTTGATTTTTAATTCAGTGCTTTTTGCAAATTTGATTATTCGTGAAGGGTTACTCGTGACACGTTAATTATTAACCGTCCACCGAAAACCGTTTCACGCCCGATCTATGGCCGAGATTACGCACTATAAAAAAAGCCTCCCTTGGGAGGCTCATTATATTCTATACAATTAATGTCTATCGTTTCACTTTATCGCCATCGTAGGCCCACTTTAGATAAGTGGCTCCCCAGGTAAACCCGGCACCAAAAGTGGCAATAATCACATTGTCGCCTTTACGCAGCAGGGGCTCCCACTCCCATAGGCAAAGGGGAATAGTACCGCTAGTGGTATTGCCATAACGCTCAATATTAATCATCACCTGCTCCTTTTTAATCCCCATGCGTTTGGCTGTGGCCTCTATAATACGCATATTGGCTTGGTGTGGTACTAACCAGGCAAGGGTTTCAGGAGTAATGCTATTTCGGTTCATAATCTCTACAGCCGTATCGGCCATATTGGAAACCGCAGACTTAAAAACAGGTTGACCCTCTTGGTAGATGAAGTGCTGACGTTTTTGAACGGTCTCAATGGATGCAGGGTACATTGATCCTCCTGCAACTTGGTGTAGGTGTTTGCGCCCTGATCCGTCAACCTGCATTATTGAATCCAGAACTCCAAACCCTTCGAGGGAGGGCTCTAGCATAACAGCACCGGCCCCATCGCCAAAAATTGGACAGGTTGCCCTGTCGGTGTAGTCGGTGATGGAAGACATCTTATCGGCTCCTACCACAATCACTTTTTTATGCGTACCCGACTCTATAAATTTAGATGCCGTAACTAATGCATAGAGAAAGCTAGAGCATCCGGCATTCAAATCATAGCCAAATGCATTTTTAATACCCACCTTATCGCTAATGATATTGGCTGTAGCAGGGAACTGCATATCCGGAGTAACTACACCACAAATAAGCATATCCACCTCATCGGGGAGTGTATTGGTTTTTTCAAGAAGTTGCTTAACGGCAGGGGCTGCCATGTCGCTGGTCCCTTTTCCCTCGCCTTTAAGTATTCTACGTTCTTTAATTCCAATACGGGTCATTATCCACTCATCTGTGGTATCGACCATTTGGCTGAGTTCTTGGTTTGTTAGCACATAATCGGGTACAAACCCTGCAACTCCCGTTATTGCTGCTGTTATTTTTCCCATCAGCTGAATGCGTTTTTAATATTATCACACAAATCGCTTGCAATCACCGTTCTGGTTTGCAAGATCATATTCATGATAGCCTTATCGTTGGATACTCCATGGCCAATAACTACCGGAGAATTAACTCCCAAAACAGGCGTTCCTCCGTAGTTCTCAAAATTAAACTGTTCAAAGAAAGGGTCTGAAATATTCCGCTTTTTCAACAAATGATAAAAGGCTTCTGCCTCTTTTAGGATAACGTTTCCAACGAATCCGTCGCACACAACAACGTCAGCCTTCTCATCACTAAACAGCATATTGGCCTCAATGTTGCCCACAAAGCTAAAATCATTATTATCTTTCATGAGCTCATGGGTATTTTTAGCAACCAGGTTCCCTTTCCCCTCCTCCTCGCCAATGTTTAAAAGACCAATGCGAGGGTTATTAATACTAAAAACAAACTTTGCATAAAGCGAACCCAATATCCCATACTGGTAAAGCACATCAGGCCTACAGTCGGGATTTATGCCCACATCAAGTAAGAGGTTAAATTTTTCTTCGGAAACGGGGATATAACTGGCTATGGCTGGTCGAATAATTCCGGGGACAACCTTAATGGCTTGTACTGTACCAACCAATACTGCACCGGTATTGCCTGCACTGGCAAAGCCATCAATTTCGTGATGTGCAAGCCAGTGAAAGCCAACAGCAATACTCGAGTCGGTTTTTTTGGCAAATGCTTTAGCGGGGTGCTCACCCATGCCTATCACCTCAGAACAGTGCACAATCTCAAAAAGGTTAGGGCTAACATTATTGCTAATCAACTCTTGGGTAATTAAATCCTTATCCCCAAAGAGAACAATGTGCTCGTTACTGTTAAGATGCTCTTTTGCCAGAATGGCTCCTTTAACCACCGCTTGCGGTGCAAAGTCGCCACCCATGGCATCAACTCCTATTTTCATCCTATTACTAGTATAGATGAAGGCAAATGGGCATAAACTATGCTCCTACCGTTTTTTCAACCGCAAGTTTCCCTCTGTAAAAACCACATTCGGGACATACTCGGTGGTACTGAATTGTAGTTCCGCAGTTAGAGCAAGTGCCCAAAGTCGGCAGCTGTGCTTTGTAATGAGTTCTACGTTTGTTTTTTCTTTGTTTTGAAGTTCTACTCTTTGGTTGTGCCATTGCTGTATTTGTTAATTGTTATACTTTTTTCCTAGTTAGAGGATAAGTTTTTAAGCTTATCCCATCTGGAATCATAATTCTGTGTACTGTTTAACTCATCACCTACAGACAAACTTTTAAATCTATCCATCATGACTTTGTCGCAATCCTTTTCCGAAGTACCCAAAACTCCATGAAACCTTTGAATGGGCAAACTTAAGAAAATACTCTCGTATATATGGTGAGTCAGATCTATTTTATAATCGTTTGGGTTAATAAACCAAATTTTATCTCCTTGCTCTGAGTCTTCGGGCAGGGTGTGCAGAATTTTAATCATCAAATCGTCCTGGAAAGAGATGGGGATAAGAAACCACTCTAGACACCTATCACACACCACTTCCACTTCTCCTTCAATATCAAAATTCAGTTCCAGCATATTTTCGTATTTCTGCACCACAAGGTTAACCTCAACATCACCATCACGTATCTCGCTCTCCTCAATTTGAGCAAAAAACGATTTTGAAACATTAAACTTAAACTGATGCTCACCTTGTTTAAGTCCTTTTATTTCAATTGTATATAGGTCTTTATCAATAGCCATTAGCCTACGAAAAATATCCTGCAAAGGTAATTATATTAACCTAATTACAAAACAATAAAAAATGAAATTACTTGACCCTTAAACTTTTCAAACTCTGTTCAGGTTCGTCGGGTTGGGGCTTAAAACAGAAAGCTCCAGGAATTATCCCTACCTTTAGGCTATCCCGTAATATGGCACCGGAGCTATATCGGTAAACCACACCCGGCTGAACGTAGTCGATTGCATCAGCCACATACACCTCCGAACTGTATGGATCAATCCCAAGACCGTAGAATCCCCCGCCGGAATGTTTTGTATAGGGGCTTTCGATAAATAGTTCAGGATAATTATCGGAAATAACCGGATGCCGATAGATATGCCTGTTGATAAAGTAAAGGGTGTCACCTGTTCCATTTAGCGCCAATCGTATGGGTTGACCGCCCAAAGGGAATCGAAACTCTTTTTCCACCTTTTTACTTATAGGATCTATGCGCATTAGCGTTGGCTCTTCATGGCCAAAGGGGTTGCCTTGAAACCCTCCATCGGTTAGCACCCAAAGTTTGCTGTACTTATCCAACGCTAGGGCAGTGGGCTGAACATTTACTTCTATGGAGTCAACCAACCTATCGGTTTGACTGTCGATAATCAAAATTTTATTGTCAAAACTCCAACAGTTGGTATAAACCAAATTACCCAACTGTACCATTTGGTCTGTGGGATGCTGATAATAACTCGAACTCCCATTATTTACATTTATACTCCCAACGACCTCAAAGGTCATTGGGTTCACAATGGCAATGGATTTAGCATAGAGATCGGTAACATATGCTTTGGTATCGCTTAAAAAATGGATATACCGAGGAGAGGTAAGCCCCGTTATCTTTCCCACAAGCTTAAAGGTATGGGTATTAATCACATAAATCTTTCCGCTATTATTCAATACGATATAGCCCAGGCTGTCGCGAATGACCATGTACTGGGCCACATCGCCCAATGGCAATCCATTGACATTAAAAAAGGCATCATTCATTACCTCACCGTTCTCCAAATCATAGTATGACAACGACGCATTTCCATACATAAAATTTCCCTCATTCAACACAAACACGCCCTGCATGGGCACACGGATATTGGGCTTTTGGAAATTCCAAAGCTTGTCATCATCCATACACGAAGCGAGCAGAAGCAGGCCAATGGATATAAGAGCTAATTTCAGGGTTCGCATATCAGATTCCAATGGTTAGTAAAAGCATGAAATTCCTACCCGGCATAGGGCGGTAAAGTATAGAATGGTAGGTTTCGTTGAAAAGGTTCTGAATCCTTAGCTCAGCGCTCAACCTGACCTTTTGGGTCAACAACTCCTTACCCAACGATAGGTCGTTCATAAAATATGGATAGAGCCAATCTCGGCGCGAAACATTATTGCTGGATGTTGTAAAACGTTCACTATAGGAGGTGTGCTGCCAAGCCATATGGTAGCCCCTAAACGTAATTCTCACCATAGCGTTACCGGAATGAAGCGGCACATACACCAACTGCTTGCCATACGATTCATCACCCCAAACCAGAGGATCTCCATAGTTAATAGATTGGGTGTACGCATAGGTTCCCGACAGCATATAGCCCACTTTTCCGACACTTCCTTTTGAGGAAAGATGAAACTCAGCCCCTTGGGAAAGGACCTTTTTTATGTTCAACGGCTCCCAGTATCCCTTAAAGGTAGGCACCCAAAGAATCCAGTTGTTAATGTGTGAGCGATAAGCGGTAACCTCAAACTCCAACAGGTGGCGGTCAATTTTTAGAACAGATACAAATCCCAGCTCAGCGCTTATGCCCTGCTCTGGAAGTAGGTTGGGATTTCCGCCCGGTTGCCAATAGAGATCGTTAAGCGTTGGCTGATGATGATTTCGGGCAATATTGCCCTTAATCAACAGGTCTTTCTCTTTTAGGATTTTATAGTCGAACCCAAAGTAAGGAACAATGGGTGCAGCCGAACCATCCACCCAATCCTGACGCAACATAAGGTTTAGGTTAAGCCGTTCCCAAAAACTTTTGCGCAGAGCCACAAAAGTAAATAGCTCATTGCGGTGCTGTGCGTATCCCGTTCCCTGCACCGTATCGTTTGAGAAAACATCAAGATAATTGTAGCTTACGCTACTCTCGAGAGAAGTGTTTTGACCAAAATTATAGCTATACGATGCGGTATTCAGTAACGCTTTGTGGGAGCTTTGAGAATAAATGGCAGGTATTTGGCCGAAACCGGGAACCACATTGGTTAGGCTGTAAACTAATCCTTTTTGGGTGTATCCGCTCATGAGCGACCACCTGCCCTTGCCGCTGTAGCGTTTCCAATCTATCACAGCTTTGTGGTCTGTATCAAACTGTTTATTCAGATTAGAATTTTCGGGTCCCTCATAGCTGGTGGCTTTGGGCAGGGTCCGATTGGCCTGTTGTCCCCAATATTTAAAAGAGATCACATTCTGAGGGTTCACCCGAAGGTAAGCCTCCTGTAGCAATCCGTAACGGGTAAAGTCTGCATTCTCATTGCGAGCCATGGGATGTACAATTTCGCCCGTGGAAGGATCTATGCTCCCTACAGCGCGATTAAGAAAAGGG
>CAZKPD010000038.1:0-19265 GCA_964554585.1 uncultured Rikenellaceae bacterium | reverse complement strand
TGAAGAAAAAATAACCCGAAATCACAACTCACTGAAAGGCAAGGAGAAAAAAATAAAGGGAAAGTAATCTTTTTTCATGAAAAGATATTGATAGTCTAATTGAGAGGTTAAAAAGACGCTTTAAAATTTCTATTTCTACTCAAATGAGGCAAGGAAAAATACCATTATCTTTTCCTATTCTATCACTCTACTACCTGAAAGTTTATCTTTAGCACAGCAAATAATCTGAACAATTGGTTAGATCAAAGAAGGTTTGCAAATAGTAGTTAGACTCAGCTTTTAATTGGTGTTGCCTATTAATGATAATAGTACTATATTTCTAGCATACCCAAAGTCTGACCCTATTCGGTCATTGCCTAGATTACTGAAGGATTGGGTTTAAACTATGTACAAGTTTCGAGCATGAGAATTATTAACAATAGGATTGGGATTGAGACCATGGTTTATGCTAAAACGCTTGAGCCCGAAGCATTAGATCAGATAGAGAAGTTTATTAATCACGAGGCTTACCAGAATGAAAAATTTCGGATAATGCCCGATGCCCATTTGGGAAAAGGATGTACCATCGGCACCACTATGACCATTAAGGATAAAATAACACCCAATATGGTGGGGGTGGATATTGGATGCGGTATGCTTACGATAAAACTGGACGCTGCCGAGATTCCCTTTTCGTCTGTGGATAGAATTATACGATCTGAGGTCCCCTCGGGGTTTAACGTCCATAAACGTCCAAAGGAGAGGTTTGATTTTAGCGCTTTGCGTTCGAAAGAACAGGTAGACATTGACAGGGCAAAACACTCTATTGGCACTTTAGGTGGAGGCAACCATTTTATTGAAATTGGAAAATCAGAAAAATCTGGTGCCCTATACCTTATCATCCATTCGGGAAGTCGGAAATTAGGTAGTGACATATGCGAATACTATCAAAGGAAAGCAGTTAACACATTGCGCAGCAAAGGGTCGTCCGGTGGAGATTTTGAGTTAGCCTATCTATGGGGCCATGACTTTGATGACTACATGAACGATATGACCATTGCCCAGCGATACGCTTCATTGAACCGAAGTACCATGGCTAAGATTATTTTGGAGGAGATGGGATTGGTCGAGCAAAGCCGTTTTGAAACCATCCACAACTACATTGACTTTAAGCACATGATTTTACGCAAGGGTGCGGTTTCGGCTCAAAAGGGGGAGCTATTGCTCATCCCTATCAATATGCGGGACGGCTCTTTGCTATGTATTGGGAAAGGGAATGCGGATTGGAACTACTCTGCTCCGCATGGAGCCGGGAGGTTAATGAGCAGGAATAAAGCAAAAAAGGAGATTCAAATGGATGAGTTTATCCAATCAATGCAGGGAGTATTTACAACCTCTATTAACAAACAGACTTTGGATGAAGCACCGCAAGCCTACAAGTCTATTGACGAAATAATGGATGCTATTACGGAGACGGTTGATATTATTGATACGATTAAACCTCTTTACAATTTTAAATCGCCTTAATCCTTTGGATTCTACAACACCTGCTTAGCCAGCCAACGGGCAATCTCTGTTAGGTTCTCGGCCTGATGACATAGGTCGCTCCCTTTATATATGGTCCAGCGTTTTGTGTTTTGCTGGGGGCATTCCACCCTATAGAGCCCATCTCCGCTGGTTCCTATAGAAAACCCCAATCTTTCCAGCATTCTTTTAGTCCAAAAAAAGTATTCTCCATTCCCCTGTAGCGAAATCGTTTTTTTGATATCTCTGAAACTCTTAAAAATCCCTGTCTCCTTCTCAAAAACCATATGGCTATCCCCAAGCATCCGTTGAAAATGATTGTTTAAAGCAATATCCTCCGGGCATCCGGAAACAAAACCCTGCTTAAGCATCAGCCAAATGGTATCAACTTCGGCAATGGCTCCCTGCAAATCATGCGTAGAATAGATTATCGTTTTTCCGCTTTCCTGCGTGAGCTTTGCCAATAATCGAACAATCTCAAACTTATTGGGAAGATCCAAAAAAGCCGTTGGCTCATCCATGAGAATTATGTCGGAATCCTGAGCCAAAGCGAATGCAATCATAGCTCGTTGGCGCTCACCGTCACTTATGGCAGTCACATCTTTTTGGGCAAGATGATCAATGCCCACAAGCGTAAGTGCGCTATGCACAATACTCCAGTCATCGACAGTTAAAATTTTGGGCCAAGGCAAATGCGGAAATCGTGCCAATGCTACAAAGTCGCTAATATAGAGGTTGGGTATGCGCAACTGCTCCGAAGGAACATAGGCTATTAGCTTAGCCCTCTGGGTACGGGGGATTCCAGCATTGGAAATACCGTTTAAGGTAATGGTTCCATTCAATGGGTGTTGAACACCATAGATGGTACGAATAAAAGTACTTTTTCCTACACCATTTCGGCCTATCAGGGCGATAAACTCTCCTTTATGCGCATCTACACTGAAGGCCGGCAGCAAAGGGTCAGAATGATTATACCCCAATAGCAGGTTAGATATCGCTATGGGCAAGTGTTGCACAGCCTCCATCATAAAGCAGTAAAACGTTTATTTTTCATAACCACATAGATGACAATTGGGATACCCATAAGCGCGGTTACCGAATTTATAGGTAAAGCCAAACTCTTGCCCGGCAGCTGCGAAATGGTGTCGAGAATCAACAGGCTTATACTGCCCAACAGTATTACTCCGGGTATCAGAATAGCATGATTTGCCGTTTTAAAAATCAATCGAGCAATGTGTGGAATGGCAATCCCAATAAAGCCTATGGGGCCACAAAATGCTGTAACACCGCCGGCCAAAAGGCTAGTTGAAAAGAAAATGAGTCCTCTTGCCAAGCCCATATTAAGCCCTACCCCTGTGGCGTAGGTTGTACCCAACTGAATAACATTTAGCATAGGTATAGAGAGCAACGAAAGCAGTAGCCCTGCAATAACGATAACGGCAAAAACACTCAGCTGCATTCCGGCTACCGAGCTAAGGCTACCCATGGTCCATATAACAAAAGCCTTTAGCATTGACTCATTGCTAAAAAACTGTAAAATGCTAACTATAGCAGAGGCCGCCGACCCAAACATCATCCCCAAAATAAGGATAGTCATAATATCCTTAACCCTTACAGACACTGACAGGATAAGAAACAAGACCACCATAGCCCCTACAATTGCTGCACCGGCCAACGAAAAGCTGGCTAATGCGCCCGACAAATTAAAGGCAGAAAAAGACGATGCTCCTAGCAGTAGAAGGGCAACTCCAAGGCTCGCTCCCGAGCTAATTCCAAGCACATAAGGCCCTGCCAACGGGTTGCGAAAAACCGTTTGCATTTGCAGCCCGCTCACTGATAGTGCTGCACCGGCTAACAGAGCCGTTATGGATTTGGGCAATCGGAAACCCAACAGTATAGTGTGCCAAAGCTCATTATCAACTTTTCCGGCTAATACCTGAATGATGGATTTAGCAGGGATATGGACAGAACCAAGCAAAATGTTCGTAACAAAAGAGAGCAGCAGGAGAACGGCCAATATGCCGAAAACGATTAGGCTTCGGTTAGCAGATCTCCTATACTTCTTTTCGGTCTCCATAGCTACTCCAATTTTTTATAATAGACCAGTTCGGAACTGATACTATCGGGATAAAATATCTTGAGCAAGTCTGCTAAAATTAGGTGCGGATTTACTACACCCGATTCCCAAAAATCATTTCCTCCGCTGGGACCCTGTAAGTTATTATTATTATATACTCGATGATTAACAACAGATTTAAAACTATTGGCAACAGGTAATTGCTGACGCAAGTCGGCCAGGCTGTTCGCGCTCCCTGTGTTTAACCATACATCTGCTGTAATGGCATAGCTCAACGCAGCTTCGGTGCTAAAGGGAGAAGAACTTTTACCCTGTAAATGGTTCATAACATACTCTCCACCAGCATCGCGCACAAACTCTATCATATAGTTCTCATTCCCCGGAAGATACCAAATATCCTTCCAGGGTAAATTAAAGAACACGCTGGGTTTATCATCCCCAAACACGATACTCCCTTTTAGCTGAACATACTTCTGCTCAATGTCCGAGAAAATGGAATCGGTCCGTTCAAGCTGATCAAAAAATAGGCTGAAAGCCTTAATCCATTCTGCTTTCCCCAAGGGAGTATTCTCCAAATAATCGGCAATGAACACAACCGGAATACCCAATTCCTTTAATTTTTGGGTGTAGCCTGTCATTTCGGCACCTACCCCATAGGCAAAAACCACATCGGGACGGAGTGAAGCGATAACCTCATAGTTTAATGCCTGCTCATACCCAATATCATGAAGTTTTCCTTGGCTATAAAGAGCATGAATGCCCGGATTAGAAGATAGGTTAATCCCTGAAACACCCACAATACACTCAAGCTTACTCAGCCTGTCAATAAAAGCAATGTGCGTTGTGGAAAGACAAATAGCTCGCTTTACGGGTAACGTTATATGCATAGCGTTTTTTGTACTCGATTTTGCTAGGGTTGAGTCAAGTATATAGCTATACCTCACATTATCTGCTCCCTGCCAAGGATTAAAAACATGTAGCATATATCCGTTTGGTGTTGGCTGGTAAGCAAATTGCTCTGCATATTTTGGCTTACAAATGGTTTGCGTATCAATCGATGTAAAACCATCTTCACCAAAATGATTGACACAGGAGATGAAGAAAACCATAATGCCTATAGCAGAAATCGGTAGAAAGCGCATTTTTTTTTTGCGAAGTTAATCAATATAAAGAAACCGTTATACAGGGTAATCGCGTTAATCCTTTCTTCTGATGAATCCCTATGCCAATGTATCTGTTATTCAATACAAGTCATAGGTGTTAGAGTAAAGAAGATAGCTGAAAAGCATATAAAAAACCCCCGGGCTTTCCCGGGGGTAAAAAACCAATAAAACCACAAACTAAACCTATAAAAACAATACAATACCGGTGCTATAGGCAATCACCGATTAATCAAAACACTAACTATTCTAACAAAACCTTGAGAACAATTCTTATCATTTAAACTCCATAATAGGTATATATCCTATTATTTATGGTAGACTATAGAAAATGGCAAAGGTTTAAATCCGCTGGAACAGAAAGAGAACTTTATTTCAAAAGATTACTCCCCTGTTTTACTCCATTCAAAAAGTCATATCTGCATCGCCCGAATTTAGGAGTTTCCAAAACTTTCACTTGTGGCATGAACTTTTTTTTGATTACTTTTGCATATACCAATAGTGTACTGAATTCACTCCATTTTGAAGATTATACCATGAATGCTGCAACAATCTGGGCCAAAGTATTCCCTTGGTTAAAGAATAAGTATATTTTAACTGTAGCCGTTTTTGTGTTGTGGATGCTGCTCTTTGATAGCAGCAACTGGGTTGATGTTGTTCGGGAGTATAAACGAATTAAGAAGCTGAAACAGGAAAGGGAGTACTATATCGAGAGAATAGGAGCTGACCGGGAATCGCTATTGGAGCTACAAACCAACAATGAGAATTTAGAAAAATTTGCTCGTGAGCAATACCTCATGAAAAAGTCGGATGAGGATATCTTCATTATTAGTCCAAACTAATCCTTTAGGAATTTATCCTTTGTAGCAGCGCAACATTCTCCACATGATGGGTATGTGGAAACATGTCAACCGGCTGAATCTTCACAATTTTGTATTCTGCCCCTAGCAGCTGAATATCTCTGGCCTGAGTTGCGGGATTACAAGAAACGTAAACAATCCGTTTGGATTTTATCTCTTGCAAACTTTTTATCACATCGGGATGCACTCCTGCCCTCGGTGGGTCGAGAACCACTACATCGGGTGAGCCATGTTCCTCGAAAAACTCGGGAGTAAGTACCCGCTTCATATCTCCGGCCACAAAAAAGGTGTTTTCAATTCCATTCAGCGCAGCATTCTCTTTGGCATCGGCTATGGCTTCAGGTACATACTCAATACCAATCACCTTTTTACAGTTTTTTGCCAAGAACAGCGCAATGGATCCGGTTCCGGTGTACAAATCGTAAACCAGCTCATCCCCTTCCAATGAGGCAAACTCGCGAGCCACCTTATATAACTCAAAAGCTTGCAATGAATTGGTCTGAAAAAAGCTCTTAGGTCCAATCTTAAATTGTAAACCTTCCATCTCCTCCATAATATAATCTCGACCACTATAGGTTACAACGTCTATATCGATAATGGTATCGTTTAGCTTGGGATTAACC
This sequence comes from uncultured Rikenellaceae bacterium, assembly GCA_964554585.1. Classification (GTDB taxonomy): domain Bacteria; phylum Bacteroidota; class Bacteroidia; order Bacteroidales; family Tenuifilaceae; genus Perlabentimonas. Next base: position 13,042 of record CAZKPD010000038.1, on the reverse strand, counting down.
ACATACATCAGCGAGGTGATGTTTGGGAACTGCTCTTTTACGTGATTTAAAACAGCTTCAATGGAGGGCATATCATGCTCAGACACAGAGAGTATAACCATAACCTCACCGATTGAAGAAGTCCGAATAATCAGGTTTCTTAGGAATCCGCTATTCTCTCTAATATTATAGAATGAGAGTTCCTTTTCTCGGGCAAAGTTGACCACCGCATTTCGAATTGCGTTTGATGGTTCGTCTTGTAAAAAGCATGTATCTACATTGAACACCTTGTCGAACCGTCCCGGCACATGAAAACCAAGTACGGGGTGTTGCTGTATCTCGTTTCCGCTCTCAAATTCTTGAGTAGTAATCCATCGGTTATGGCTAAAGGTAAACTCCAACTTATTCCTATAGTACTGCGTTCTATCAGATCCAATAATGGTGGATACCGGAGGAATTTGCAATTTTCCAATCCGTTTAAACTGGTCTTCTACCTGCTGTTGCTTAGATTTTTGCTGAAGGCTATACGGGATATGCTGCCATTTACACCCCCCACACAAACCGAAATGAGCACAAAACGGTTCTACCCTATCGGCTGATAATTCGTGGTAAGCGGTAACGTAGCCCTCCATATAGCTTTTTCGCTTTTTAGTAACCTGAACATCCACTAGGTCGCCCGGAGCAACAAAAGGAACAAAAAGCACTTTCCCGTCCACTTTGGCCATAGCCTTTCCTTCGGCAGCCAAATCGGTAATTCGTACTCGCTCAATCAATGGGTTAGGTCTACGTTTCCTCACTTAATCTCAGTTTTAAAAAAAATATCTAAGGATTATAAAGTTTCAAATTGCGAAGCAAAGTTAAGAATTTTACTAGATCTACTGTAATCGAAGAATGAGAGAGAGATAACAAAAACGGATAGAAAAAAATGTGTTGTATTACCAATTAACGCTTTAAACGTTTTGTATTATCTTAGTCAAATTATTAAAACAATTCACTTTTATAAATACTAACCAAAAATACATCATCATGAAAAAAATTAATGTGCTATTCCTTCTGTGCCTATTCACTATGCTTGCTGCCTTTACCGGTATGGCTCAGGATAATGAGGAGAGTAAAGGGTATACCATTACCGACAAAACCATAGTTAAGCATACATCTGTTAAAAATCAGCACCGCTCAGGCACCTGCTGGAGCTATTCGGGATTGGCGCTTATTGAAGCAGATATTCTAAAAAACACCGGTACGGAGGTTTACCTTGCCCCCATGCATATTGTACGCAATTCATATTCCGATAAGGCTTTGCGCTATGTGCGTTTCCAAGGTAGCTTAAACTTTGCCGGTGGTGGAGCCTTTTATGATGTGGTTGAATCCATTAAAAAATACGGGATTGTTCCACACAGCATTTATCCGGGTTTGGAGTATGGCGAGGAAATGAATGTACACGGTGAGCTGGATGAGGTACTTAAAGCCTATGTGGATGCGGTTATAAAAAATAAAAACCGCAAGCTCTCCACCGCATGGAAACGGGGGTACGACGCAGTGCTCGACGCCTATTTGGGTGTGGTTCCCGAAACGTTTACCTATAACGGAAAAAGTTATACTCCTGAGAGCTTTGCCAAGGCAATGAAAATCAATCCGGATGACTATATCTACATCTCATCCTATACTCATCATCCTTTCTATGAGCAGTTTATTATAGAAGTACCCGATAACTGGGGACATGGAATGGTTTACAACCTGCCATTGGATGAGTTTATGGGTGTGTTTGACCAGGCTATTGAAAAGGGATTTGCCGTTGCTTGGGCCAGCGACATTAGCGAAAGAGGGTTCTCCTTTCAGAATGGAGTAGCTATTGTTCCTGAAGATAATATTGAAGAGCTAAAAGATTCTGAAAAACTGAAGTGGACCTCTATGAGTGAAGCAGAAAGAATGAAGCTGCTTTACAGCTTTGAGGAGCCCGGCAAAGAGAAAACCATAACCCAAGAAATGCGGCAAGAGGCTTTTGATAATTACTCCACAACAGATGATCATGGTATGCTCATCGTTGGTATTGCATACGATCAAATAGGGAACAAATACTATAAAGTAAAAAATAGCTGGGGGACCAATGATAAGTATGAAGGGTATTTTTATGCATCCAAGCCATTTGTTCAGTACAAAACCATGTCTATCATGATTAATAAGAATGCGCTATCAAAAGAAATCACTAAAAAACTAGGATTATAGTGCAGTCATTAGCCCATTGTAATGCAACTTAAAATTTTGGTATTTCGATGAAGCCAACCCAAAACCCATTGTTCATTAAAGGTACAAGCAAGTCACCACAGATTGATTTTTCTGCCGGAAGCTTACTTTTTAGTGGAAGGTCTATTCTGGAAAACACCGAGATATTCTATAGGCCCGTGGTGAATTGGCTGAAAGCCTATTTACAAAATCCCGAGCCACTCACTAGGATGGCGTTTCAAGTGGATTATATCAATAGCGCATCGAGCCACTTTGTATTTCGAATGGTATCAATGATCAATGAGTTTAAAGCTAATGAAGGTAATATTTCCATTGAATGGCATTACCACGAGGACGACGACAACATTAAAACGTTAGGAGAGGATCTCTTATCCATGTTCCCTACCCTATTCAACCTAATCGTTATCCCTTAAGATTTGTGGTCTTTCATCAAAAGCAGTAAAAGAGTAAGGGTCGGTTTATCCGACCCTTACTCTTTTATATCATACAGAAAAACCTGAAAAAACTCCTCAACTTGGTCTCAAAAGGCTAGGCCTGTACGTTATCGCCCGGTTCTGCACCCTCTTTAGTTTCTCCGTCTACGCCATCCTCTTCCTCTACAACAAAATTCAGCATCCCAATGTTTTGCAGCTGATTGTACCAGCCAATCACCTTTTTCATATCGGATACGTAAACTCTGTCCTGATCAAAATGGGGTAAAACTTTTTCGAAATAGGCTTTAATCTCATCATTGGAACTCTTATGTCCTATGGCCGGGCCTTCTTTTTCCATCACCTTTATGGCTTCAAAAACTTTTGATAACGGTTCCTCACCTTGGTGAGTAAAGATTGAGATATCGGAAAGGGTACTCACCTTTGCCGATGTCGAAACCTGTATTCGTTTACTATCCACAAGGGATTCAACTATAATTCCGTTGCGTCCCTGAGCTACAAATTTAAACAGCCCGGAATGCCCTGAAATGGCCATAATATCCTTTAGTGTCATATACTCTTTGATTTTATTGGGGAGCAAAGGTAACAAAAAAAGTTTTTTACCCAGCCTTACGCAAAAGAAAGTAGCTCCACAGACTTAAAAACATCTAAAGAAGAAAAGGTTTAACCAACTAAAATTAAAAAAAACGGAAGCTAAAGGTGCTTCCGTTTTTATGTAACTGAGAGGAATAGGGTTGCTTAGTATTTAAATAATTTCCCTGTGTTAACGATTTTAACTTTACCCAGTTTTTTCAGCTCCTTCATATCAATATCTTTTTTGTTGGCCACAATCCCAATGCCTATGGGTTTCCCCTCAATGTGATTGCTATAAAAATCAACAATATCTTGAAACTCTAGATTCTCATACTCATCTACCCAATCTATTCTTGGATCTTTCTCATATCCATAATCCATCCAATCCTCTATCAGCATGGTTCTTGATCGCACGCTGGGAGTCGCATTCAAAGTTGCCTGCATGAGATAGCTCTTTATGTTATCTACTCTATCGGGGTGCAGTGGCATTTTAGCAACCAAACTCTCAAACTCTCTTACTGCATCAAGGGTTTTATCTCCCTGGGTTCCTATATACCCATAGAACCTTGACTGCTGATTAGGCTCTGACGGTATGCTATAACCTGCGCTTGCAGTATAGGCCAAAGATCTTAGCTCTCTAAGTTCTTGTAAAACTAATCCGTTAAATCCGCCTCCAAAGTACTCATTAAACCCATGTATAATCGGCTGCTGACTAAGCTCAAATTTTTCGCCGGGAACAAATAGATATATGTCACTTTGACGAGCGTCCTTATTATGGAAAAGGAAGATTGTATTTTCATCGTAGCTAGTCATTGGAATTTCCTTGTTGGATACGCTCGGTTTGAGATTAGAAGGGAAAGCCAAATTTTTAGTCAAAATCTCTTGTACCTTTTTAAAAGGATATCTCCCCGTATAGTGTACTGAGGTTTCGTATTTGGTGGCTTTGATAAAGGCCCCCGCTAAACTTGATGCTGTAAAACTAATCACCTCTTCATTGGGTATCCTATTTAGGTATCTGGATTTTCTCCCATACTTAAGGTACTCATTGAGGGCACTGGCTTGAGAATCTTTATCATTTTTCTCATAGATCCTCTGACCTATCTCGCTTCCTTTCAAACTATTAAGCTGTTTATCATCCAGTGAGGGTAACAGGTACGTTTTGGATAAAAGCAGACATGCTTGCGCTAAATTTTCCTCTTTCCCAATTAACGTAACATAGGTATTCCTACTATCATTACTAAAATAAACTCGACACCCTAAATTGCTAAACTCTTTCTTCAGCTCGTAGGGGGTGTGTTGCGCCAAAACGCCAGCCATGTTCATTAAGCTAACGCTATAGCTTAACTCTGGAATCTCATCGCTACCCACTCCATAAATTATGGTAAGCGAGAAAATATCATTGGCTGAGTTTTCCGTATGAAATAGAGTAACCCTAGGCGCAAATTCAGTAATCTTAGCATCCTTTTTAAAGTCTATGGGTTTAAATTCGGGTGCAACCACCTCTTCGGCAATCCATTGCTGCGCAAAAGCCGATCTGCCGGTGGCTGGTTCAATGGGCTTATAGTCAGGTTTAGAAATCTTGTCCTTTTTGGGTTTACCCATTTGAGACTGCATGGCTATATAGGGTGCATCAAAATACTTTTTTGCTGCTGCAATCACATCTTCCTTTGCAATAGCATTAATAATTTCAGTGTAATTCTCTATATCAGAGATTGGAGAATCACTCCCATAAGCTTGGGCAATCATCATCCCATAGCTAAGATTCGATTCTTTGGCCAGCTGATAATTCAGGATCATCTCATCCTTAACTGAAGTAATCAGCCAATCCTCAACTTCGCCATTCATTAGCTCTTTTAGCGCTTTGTTGACATGTTTTTCAACCACCGAAAAGGGTTGATATCGACGCTGTGAGGGGTCAAAAGTAGGAATACCAATAATGCTTATTGCACCCACCTGTCGTTGTGATGAGGCAGAAATGACCAATTGTTGCACATCTCCATCAAGCACTAACTTATCAAACAATCCCGTTTTATGGCTATTGGATAACACGCTGCTCAGCACATCTAGAACATAGCTATCTTTAGAGTTAGCGGTAGTACCACTAAAGCCAAGCATTAGTATGGGCATTGGGGTTAGCTTCTTTTTCACCACCTTTTTTTGTGAGATGGAAAGGGCATCTATGGATGAACGATTAATGGGTTCTTTAGCAGCCCATTTGCCTACCGTTTGTTCTGCCAAAACTTTTGCCTCTTCCAAATTCACATTGCCCGAAAGCACCAAAGCCATATTAGAAGGTACGTAGAAAGTATTATAAAACTCAATGAGTTTGCCCAGCGAAGGAACTTTTAGGTGTTCTGTAAGACCAATTATAGGTCTGGCATACGGATTATTATCCCCATATAAAAGTGCATTAAACTCTTCGAAGAGGACCTGAAAAGCATTATCGCTATACATATTCTTCTCTTCGTAAACTGTTTCCAGTTCAGCTTGAAACCCTCTAAATACAGGGTTTTCAAACCTATCAGTCTGAAGCGTTAACCACTTTTTCAGCATGAACGATGGGAATACGTTGAAGTAATAGGTCATATCATATCCTGTAGCGGCATTCAAAGAGGTACCGCCAATGGCCTGGATGAGATTACTAAACTCATTGTTCAGCGTATAGTTCCCGGCTAAAAGGGTTTCCTCATTAATTCTCTTTTGAATTTCATCCTGTTGTTCGGAAGAAGCAGCGGCAAGTTCATCGTAAAGCTCAATAATTTTATCGTAATGCTTTTTTTCACTCGCCCAATCAGTGGTGCCCACATTTGTAGAGCCTTTAAAAAGCATGTGCTCCAGATAGTGTGCTAACCCTGTGGCATCCGATGGTTCGTCCACAGAACCCGCTTTCACTATAAAGCATCCAAAAATTGAGGGTGTACTATCGTCCTGATTAACGATAACCGTTAACCCATTCTCAAGATTAAAGGTGCTGATTTGAGCTTGGATAGGCAAGTAAAGTAAAGCAACGATAAAAACTGCAATAATTCGTTTCATAATATTAGTATTTAATCAATTAGCTGAAAAGTACACCAAAGATAACTGCTTTTGCAATTTTTTCAAACAACAATTAGCTTTAATGAACAAACGGATAGGAAAATGGAGGTTTAGACCCAACCCATAGAAAAAGGCTACTTGCCGTTGCAAGTAGCCTTTTTTCATATGAATACAGATAGAAACTAATCTAATCTACTACTCCTCATCGGGAACAGGGGTTGGCAAAGGAACTGCAGGATTATTATCTGCGTCAGTTAGGAAGTTGTTGGCCTCAATTTCACTTTGAGGGATTCTCCATAAACGAATAGGATCGTCGGGCTCAATAACAAAAATTACTGTAGGATTGGGATACCCGGCTCCACGACGGTCAATGGTAATACCCAAACGCATGTTATCGTACCAGTTCAAACCTTCGCCCCAAAGCTCAATACTACGCTGCCTATAAATCTCATCTTGGAAGTTGGTGGCAGAATAGGTATAGCTGGGATCCCTGTAGGTAGAAACAAAGTCAGTTAGGGTAGCAACTCCGTTACCTGAACTCATTTGCTCAGCTTCAGCCTTAATTAAGTACATCTCCTCAATTCTCATCAAAGGAATGTCATTGGCATTAAGAGTAGTTCCAACCTCATCATTGTAGGGAGCAAACTTTACTTGAGTGTAGGGTTTGAACTTCAACTTATCAATAAATGCTTGCTGCTCAGGGGTAAGATTAGCAGAAACACCGGTACCATCAGTCCACCAACCTCTTCTAATATCAGTTGCGGGGATGGTGTTAAATAGTTTCTTGCTAATTTGGAAACCTTCGTTCACAGTGTTATACCCGTTACCACTAAACGAACCCATGTGCGAAATCCAGTTTACAATCCCGGAAGTAACCACGCGGTCAGTTTCTGCAATTACGATACCCCACATCCAGTTTTTCTCAGACGAATCCCAGAAAGAGGGTTTATTAACATCGGTTAAACCGGCAGGTACTGCAGTTGAAACATTAATTGCATTAGTAGCATCGCTAGCAGCCTCAGGATACTTGTGCATAGCCAAGTTAGCCCTAGCACGTATACCGTAAGCCGTAGCAAGGTCGATAAAGCGTTTGTCCACACGTTTGGTTGGGTTGTCGGTTAACAGCTCAATGGCAGTGTTAAGGTCGTCCATAACCAAATCATATACCTCTTGAAGTTTAGCCCTCGGGGCCCCGCCGGCCAATGCGATATCATCCCTATTCTCATCGGTAATGATAAGAACAGAAGGATCATTCTCGTGACCCACATAGTTAAACTGATAAAGCTGAGCCATAATTAAATAGCTAAATCCTCTAGCTGCTAATCCTTGAGCCAATGAGAATTTTGAGAATTCATCATCTACATCCCTAGGAATACCGGCAATAACATCATTTGCCTTACTGGTTATTCTATACAGGTTATTCCAAAAGAACAGGGGAGGATAATAGTTATACGGACGGTCTTCATAGGTTAAACCACCTGCGAACCAGTTATATCCAACATTGGCAGACACCATATTATGTCCATCCATATCGGTAAAAATCATCAGTGTAGGATATCCAATATCGTTATGTCTAAGATTATTGGAACTAGTATTAATGCCGTAAGTGCTAAACTGCGTAAAAATAGCAACTACGCCAGCCTCAGCTTTCGCTGGGTCTAAATCATATACCTCCTCTTTTTGTAAAGAGGTTATGATATTACCCTGTGGGTTGGTGTCCAAATCTTCACAGCTCCAAAAGGAGAGTGAGAAAATCACCAAAACCCCTATTATTAAAAAATTTCTTTTCATATCTAAGTACATTTAAGGGTTAGAAAGTTAATAATAGGCCACCACTTACCGTTCTAATGGGAGTGTAGATGGCTGTGGTAGCAGAAGTGAAGCTCTGCCTTGGGTCTAGCCCTTTACGAGCAGAAATTAATGCCACATTATCTGCTGCTACATAAATACGGAATTTAGCAACTTTCATTTGTCCAAATAGATGTGCGGGCAGATTATAACCAACAGTAACGTTATTTAAACTTAAATAATCCGAACTGGTTAGGAATCGAGTTGAGGAAGAGTTGGCATAATTGTCAAATGGATTAATTATTGGAATGTCACTATCCTTGTTCTCTTCGGTCCAAGCATTGCGAATATCAACGTGCCAGTTAGTACCTGCACTACCGGTTGTACCACCGTGCATTAATCTCTGATAGCCGCTATCCAAAATTTTACCTCCAAGCTGATAGGAGAACTGGATAGAAGCATCGATTCCGTAGAAATCAGCGCTTAAACCAAATCCACCATATACCTTTGGAAGTAGGTCTTCTGTTGCAATTCTGCTCTGCTGAGCTAATGTGTAGTCGTCAGTTTTATAACGCTCACCATCGTCATCGGTAGCATAGTAAAGTGCTCTTCCGGTTTCAGGATCTACCCCAGCCCATTCTGCAAGGTACAAACGGTACATCGATTCGCCTTCGCTAAATATACGGGAACCATCGATTAGCTGTCCGTTTAGGTCAGAGTGCAAAGAGATAATCTTATTCTTAATCATGGTTGCGTTAAGGTTCATCGCAAGGTTAATATTTTGGGTTCTCACCAAATTCCCTTGTAGATCAAACTCAAAACCGCTGTTATCCATAGAGCCAACGTTCATGGGGATAGAGCTATAACCCAATGAGGAAGGTACGGGTTTATAGTAAAGCATATCAACAGAACGGCGACCAAAATACTCAAGGCTACCGGCTAACACTCCATTAAACAAGCTATAGTCAACACCCACGTTATAGGTTACAGATGTTTCCCAGGTTAGGTTAGGGTTACCTTTGTAGGTAAGCGTACCATCAGAGAAAATACCTTCAGCACCGGTTACTTGATACTGGTCAAGCCATGCGTAGTAGTTACCCACATTGTCATTACCTTGCTCACCATATGATGCTTTTAGCTTCAACATATCCATCCAAGTTAGGTCAGACATGAAATCCTCTTTACTAAGGATCCACGCACCGCTCACTGCATAGAAATTACCCCACCTATTTTCGGGAGCAAAACGTGAAGATGCATCGCGACGATAAGAAGCATTAGCATAATATTTGTCCATAAGCGCATAGTTTACACGACCAAAGTATCCTTTGGTTGCGTAAGCAAATGAACCTCCACCACCTCTTAGGTTATCAATTGCATTACTTACAAAGTAGCTCTCCGGGTTGTATAGGTTCTGCCCTGTAGCCCATGCATTCTCACCGCTATACGAGTATCCATCATAACCTATGGTAACGTCAAACTTATTGTCAGCATTTATTTGGTTCTCATACAATGCAATATACTGCTGGTTCAGCCCCATTTCGCGCATTGGCTGCTGATAAGCTGTTCCACCATAACTTGCACTTTGTCCCATATAAGCATTACCTAAGCTATGGTATTGAGTGTTATCCAACGATACACCATAACGTGCAGTAAGGGTTAACCCTTTCATTGGAGTAATTTCGGCAAACCAGTTGGTGTTAAGAATGTCCATTGAATAGTCAGTCTTATCGTAGGTTAGGTCACCTAGTGGGTTAGCTTTGTTCATAAAAGGACGCTTCTGGTTTGTACTATTCTCATCACCATAGTCATACACCTTGCGCTCACCAATTTTATTTATCTCGTGGGTTACGGCATCGCGAATGTAGACAGGATAGATAGGTGCAATGTAGTTGGCAATATAGAAAGCGTTTCCGCTGGATGATGAGTTAAGTTGCTCATCAGGATACTGGCTTACTGCTCTGTTATAGTTAACATTGGCTCCTACTTTTAACCAATCCTTAATCTGAGAGTCGCCTCTAAAACGACCAGAGTAACGGGTATATCCTGAACCGGGAACAATACCCATATCGCTCAGATTGTTAAAAGAGAGGTAATAGGTCTGCTTCTCGTTACCACCCGACATGGTCAGGTTATACTCTTGCCTTAGGTTTTTCTGGAAAGTTTCGCCAGCCCAATTGTCAGGGAGGTAATAGTAATCGGCATCGGCCCAACCTAATGTTGCATTAGGATTTAGCTTGCCATCTTCACCAATCAGGTATTCACCGGCCGGATAGTCATATACCCTATAACCAACACCACCATCATCACTAGTTTGAATGTTAGCGTTAGCATACTTCCATGCTTTACTATCATTATACCCTAGGGCATAACGACCTTGATTGAAAAGACCTTGGTAAACGGTTTCATAGTACTCGGAGGGAGAGGTCATAACGTCATAGTTCTCAATAGACCTTGAGTTAAGACCCAGACGCATATCAAAAGTGATATGTGATTTTACGGGAGATCCTTTTTTGGTGGTAATCATAATGATACCGTTTGCACCACGAGCACCATAAAGTGCAGTGGAAGCTGCGTCCTTAAGTACAGTCATAGACTCAATGTCCGCAGAGTTGATGGAAGAAAGGTCTCCATCGAAAGGTACACCATCCACAACATACAATGGGTTCGATCCGGCGTTGATTGAACCAACCCCACGAATACGGATTGTAGCGGCTGTACCAGGCTGTCCGTTAGGGCTCAACACCTGAACACCAGCAACTGCACCGGCAAGCGATTTGGAGATGTTGGATACCTGCTGTTTCTCGATCTTATCGGCAGAAACAGTGGCAGCTGAACCCGTAAATGACTGTTTGGTTGCAGTACCATAAGCAGTTACCACAATCTCGTCAAGCATTGTAGCATCTGTTTCAAGTACAACATTAATTACAGTACGTCCTGCTATTTCCTCTTCGTGAGCTTTCATTCCCACAGAACGGAAAATAAGAGTTGTAGCAGTACCGGGAACGCTAATGGTGTATTTACCATCAAAATCTGTGGCCGCTCCAATAGTAGTACCCTTTACCTGTACGGAAGCACCCGGAAGTGGGCCACCGTCCTCGGCACTGGTAACAGTACCGGTAATTTGCACATTTTGTGCCTGTAGGAGGTTAATACCTACAAACACAACTGATGCAAGGAATACGCATAGTTTTTTCATAGAACAAAATTTTGGTTTAATAAATAGAGCTATTTACTTTTATTCTCGGCTAAAATATGAATAAAAAAGTGCATCACAAACAAAACTACTAAAAAATATTAACGTTTGTTAACGTTCTAGCACTAAAATGATCAAACTTAACCCATCTAACATCAATGTAAGAGGCTATTGTTCTGCCCATTGCTAGAGAGCTCCTTTTTAGAGTTTACTGTAAACAATCCTCAGTATCTCCTCTTCTAACCGTTGGGTTTGTTTAACAATCTCCTCGCCTTTACTAATAAATTCGGCAACCTTTCCCTTATCGTCAAGGTCTTTTGCATTGATTTTGACATTTAAAAATGCGCCTATCACAGCACTTCGTGCTGCAAGTGCTCCAACGCCCGCATCGGATACCGAATTGGGATTCCCAATTTCTGCCATGGCTTTCATCACCTCCATAGATTGGTATGCCAGCTCCATTACCTTAAAGGGCACCTCAATGGCATAGAGGGTAGCCTCCTGAATGGCTTTCTTTCTGAGCGCTTTCTCTTCGTCGGTATCCTTGGCCAAACCAAATGCGTCCATGATACGGTTAAAGGCATTGGTATCCTCATCAACCATGCTCACCAGCCTATCCATATAGGTTTTGCCCTTATCGGCCCACTGCGAAAACTCCTCCCAGCGCTCATCCCATCCGGCCTTATGGGCCGAAAGGTTGGCTACCATAGTGCCCAAGGCAACGCCCATGGCTCCCATGGCTGCCGAAACAGAACCTCCTCCCGGTGCAGGCGACTCAGAGGCAGTCTCTTCGGTAAACCCTTTTAGGGTCATGTCAATCAATTTGGCTTTGCTATCGTCTTCAAGAATGTATTCGATAATCTTTTTCTTAGGATCGAACGGATAGAGCTCATCCAATCCCATGGATTTAACAGCAATCTTAATGATCTCGCTATCAGAGATTCCTGTGGATCTGTTTTGCTTATGCAAAAAGTATCGTCCTGCATCCAGCATGGCCTGCAAAGGGATAACCCCTACCAGCTCCGATCCGGTTACTCTTAACCCACGCTCTTGCGCTTTCCTAACAGTCTCTTCAAAAGCAACATGCACTGGGGTTACGGTGATATCGGTAAGGTTAATGGAGATTTGTGCTACACCGTACTCGTCAATAAACCAGCCAATGGCCTTGCATGCCTTTAGGCTGCCGGGTATCCAAATCTCATTGCCTTTCTCGTCCAAAGCCTTTTTTCCGGTTACGGGATTGCCAATCCGTTGGGGGCGTCCCTTCTCCCGAATATCAAATGCGATAGCATTGGCCCTTCGGGTAGAAGTAGTATTCAGATTAATATTGTATGCCACAAGAAAGTTTCGAGCTCCCACTGCTGTAACCCCACTTTTAGGATTAAAGGTTGCAGGACCAAAATCGGGTTTCCATGCCGGATCTTGCAGTCGTTTGGGCAACCCCTCATACTCACCTGCACGACAGTTGGCTAGGTTACGTCTTTTCTCTTCGAAAGCGGCAAACTCATATGCATATACCCCTATACCCAGCTGCTCTCCAATGCGCTTACCCAACTTACGGGCATACTCCACTGTCTCTTCCATGGTAATGTTGGCCACAGGAACTAATGGGCACACATCGGTTGCTCCAAAACGGGGATGAGCTCCTTTATGTTTGCTCATATCGATTAGCTCTGCCGCTTTTTTTACCGCACGAAAGGCTGCCTCAATCACCTCGTCGGGGGTACCTACCATAGTTACAACGGTACGGTTAGTGGCTTGGCCGGGATCCACATCGATGAGCCTAACACCCTCTACA
>CAZKPD010000037.1:11661-19576 GCA_964554585.1 uncultured Rikenellaceae bacterium | reverse complement strand
CCGATAGTTTCCAGAGGCAAATTTTACTTTAGCTCGTTTATTCTCACCATAAAAAAAGGTCGACAAAAATATTGACGACCTTTAAAGTATTAGCTAGCAAAAGGCTACAGATAATCCTCAATGGGAGCACAAGAGCAAACCAGATTCCTATCGCCATAGCCCGAATCAATTTTGCCTACTGATGGCCAGAACTTATTGGTTACCAACCAAGGCAATGGGAAAGCAGCTTTCTCGCGACCGTAGGAGTGGTTCCACTCGTCGCCTGCAATTTCGGCTACGGTATGGGGTGCATTCTTAATCACATTGTCTTCCTTATCGGCTTTACCATCCTTAATCTCATCCAACTCCTTACGAATTTGAATCATCACCTCGGCAAAACGATCCAATTCTTGAACTGACTCGCTCTCGGTAGGTTCAACCATAAGAGTTTCGGCCACAGGGAAAGAGAGCGTTGGAGCGTGATAACCATAGTCCATAAGCCTACGGGCAATATCTCCGGTCTCAACCCCGTAAACTTGTTTAAAATGACGACAATCCAGGATCATCTCGTGTGCTACCCTACCCGTTTTTCCGGTATATAGCACATCATAATATCCTTTAAGCCTAGCAGTAAGGTAGTTGGCATTCAGAATAGCCATCTCTGTCGATTTCTTAAGCCCTTCGGCTCCTAGCATCAGAATGTATCCATAGGTAATGGGTTGTACCATAGCGCTACCCCAAGGTGCTGAAGAAACAGCAGTAATCCCTTTTTCTCCTCCGGTTTTTACCACAGGATGCGAGGGTAAGTAGGGAGTTAAGTGCTTGGCTACGCCAATGGGGCCAACTCCGGGTCCACCACCGCCATGAGGGATGGCAAACGTTTTATGAAGGTTCAAATGGCAAACATCAGCTCCAATAAAACCGGGGCTGGTAAGTCCTACCTGAGCGTTCATGTTGGCTCCGTCCATGTAAACCTGCCCCCCATTATCGTGGGTAATCTTCATCATCTCTACAATCTCTGGCTCAAATACACCGTGTGTAGATGGGTAGGTAACCATAAAGGTAGAAAGGTTATCCTTATGCTTCTCTGCCTTAGCCCTTAAATCGTCCAAGTCAATGTTTCCATCCTCATCACATGCCACAATCACAATGTCCATTCCGGCCATGGCTGCACTAGCAGGGTTGGTTCCGTGTGCCGACGATGGGATCAATGCTACATTGCGATGCCCTTCGCCTCGGCTCCTATGGTACTCACGAATAACCATTAAACCGGTGTACTCGCCTGCTGCACCCGAATTGGGTTGCATCGACATGGCAGCAAATCCGGTAATCTCTGCAAGAAGTTTCTCCAATTCGGTGATTAGGCTCAGATATCCTTCGGCCTGATTGGAGGGAACAAATGGGTGAATATTGCCAAACTCCATCCAGCTTAAAGGAAGCATCTCTGTGGCAGCATTCAGCTTCATGGTACAGCTTCCTAGGCTGATCATGCTCTGGTTCAGAGCAATATCTTTGCGCTCCAAGCGCTTAATGTAGCGCATCATTTCTGTTTCGGAGTGAAACAGGTTGAAAACCTTATCGGTAAGGTAGGCCGATTTACGTTTTAGGCTCTCAGGTATTGCATTAACCTCCTTAATCGCATCAATGGTAACGGCAGTTTTTCCGGCAGCCTCAGCAAAAATGGTAATGATGCAATTGATATCTGCAACCGAAGTAAGCTCGTCGGTGCTAATACCAATGGTTCCGTTGGCCTTATAGTTAAAGTTAATCTCTTTGGCCAATGCTTTTTGCTTAATGGTATCTGCTTTAATACCTGCGGGAAGTTCTATCTCTAGGGTGTCAAAAACGGATGCTACATTTTGCTTATACCCTAGTTTAGTCAGCTCTGTACCAATGATTACGGCTGCGCTATGGGCATGGCTAGCAATCCGTTTAATCCCTTCAGGCCCATGGTACACGGCATACATTCCTGCCATAGTAGCCAACAGCGCTTGCGCTGTACAGATATTGGAAGTGGCACGCTCACGCTTAATGTGTTGCTCGCGAGTTTGAAGGGCCATGCGTAATGCTTTGTTACCATAACGGTCAACAGAAACACCAATAATTCGTCCGGGAAGGGTCCGCTTATACTCCTCCTTAGTAGCAAAGTACCCTGCATGAGGTCCGCCAAAACCAATAGGGATACCCAAACGCTGAGTGCTTCCCACCACAATATCGGTACCCCACTCACCCGGAGGGGTGATTAGCGCTAGGGACAGGATATCGGCTATAACAGCGGTGAATAAACCTGCCTCATTGGATCTCTTAATAAATTCGGAATAATCGCGTACATTCCCTTTAGCCGAGGGGTACTGTACCACCACACCAAACTCTTTGCCGGTAAACTTGTACTCTTTATAGCATCCGGTAACCACCTCAATGCCTATAGGAGTAGCACGGGTTTGAATTACCTCTAAGTTTTGAGGGAAAATATCAGCATCTACAAACAGCACATTATTCCCGTCTTTTACCGCCTGACGCGAACGAAGATTGTACATCATCAGCATGGCCTCAGCGGCAGCAGTGGCCTCATCAAGAAGCGATGCGTTAGCCATTTCCATCCCGGTTAGATCCATTATTACGGTTTGAAAATTTAATAAGGCCTCAAGCCTACCTTGGCTAATCTCTGCCTGATAAGGGGTATAGGATGTGTACCAACCCGGATTTTCAAAAATATTTCTCAGGATTACTGAAGGGGTATAAATTCCATAAAATCCCATCCCGATAAAAGTTCTGAAAATCTTATTTTTAGATGCAATCCCTTTAATTTTTGCAAGGTACTCCTGCTCTGTCAACGGTGCCGGCAGGTTAAGCGGCTTAGGTAACCTAATGCCTTTGGGCACGGTTTTGTCTATCAGCTCATCAATGGAGCTAACTCCAACCGCTTTTAGCATTTCGCTCACTTCGCTATCGCGTGGGCCGATGTGACGGGTAACAAACTGTTCTTTAAACATATATCACTATTTTAAATGGGTAATTGATTGGATTATTTGGCAGAAAATCAGCGGTGTAGCCCCTGATCTCTATTTTGATACAAAGTTAAAAAAATGGTTATTCATTTCCTATAACACCGGTAGCTGTACAACAGTTCAACCGAAACTATCAAACACCGCTAAATCACGAAAAAAAGGGATTGTTATGCTTTTCCCAACCAATAGTGGTAGGTTCCCCGTGTCCCGGATAGGCTTTTAGGTTGGGATCTAGGGTCATCAATTGGTTCTCAATGCTGTCGATGAGCTGATCATAGCTGCCTCCGGGCAGGTCGGTACGACCAATGGATCCTCTGAAAAGGGTATCGCCCACTAGGATGAAACCATCAGCTTGGTTTAAAAGACAAATACCCCCTTGGGTATGCCCGGGCGTATGAATAACTTTAAGTACGGTATTCCCAAATCGCACCTCATCACCGTTGTTCAAGTATTGATCAATGGAAGGAACCCGATCGAGGGTAAACCCATAAAGTGATGCATGCGCCACCGCCGACTCGAATAGTGGAGCATCTAGCGGGTTAGCCGCAATATCGACCCCAAAATGCGATTTCACAAATGCGTTTCCCAAGATATGATCCACGTGCCCATGGGTGCATACAGCCAATTTGAGGGTTAAGCCATTCCCTTCGATAAACCGAACCAAAGTTTGCTCTTCCTCACGGGTATAACATCCAGCATCTACCACAATACACTCATTGCTGTCGTCGTACAGAACAAAGGTATTCTCTTGAAAAGGGTTGAAAACAAATGCTTTTAGCTTAGCCATATTTAGTTGATATTTTTATGAATTAGTGCCTTTGAGCAGGGGGACAAAAATAAAACGCCCGTGATTGGTGGTTCGGGTTTCTGTTTCAGATATTTTTTCAATAAGAAGCATATCCTGCCCGTTACTATCGCCTACCGGGATAACCATTCGCCCTCCAACCTCGAGCTGCTCAACCAGCTTCTCGGGTATGGAAGGTGCCCCTGCGGTGACTAGAATGCGCTTATAGGGTCCATAGCTGGGCATACCCAAAAAGCCATCACCATAAAAAAAGTGAGGGTAGTACCCCAATCCCTCCAGCTTCGATTTGGCTGTAACAAACAGCTCCCTTTGCCGCTCAATGGTATAGACCTTGGCCCCCATTTCGATGAGTACCGCAGCCTGATAGCCTGATCCGGTTCCTATTTCAAGCACCTTGTCCATGGAGCTTACCTCCAGCAGTTGGGTTTGAAAAGCCACCGTATAGGGCTGCGATATGGTTTGCCCAGCACCAATGGGGAATGCCGAGTCCTTATAGGAAAAATTGATGAATCCGCTATCCATAAACAGGTGTCGGGGTACCCTATTTATAGCCTCAAGCACCTGCTCATCGGTAATGCCCTTTCGCCTAATCTCCTCCACTAATCGCTTTCGAAGTCCCTTATGCCTATACGTATCTAACATCTTAATTTATGCTAAGCCAAAAATCTACTGCAAAGATAGCATCAATATACTTCCCGAAAAATGGCATTGACAAATCATCCGTTTTTGTCCCAATGAAACCGTTTATCAACAGTTTTAGTTGAAAACTATTGCCTCTTTATGAAAGGATAGCTTCCCAAAAGCCCTATTTTTGCCCTATCCAACAATTAGTACAATGCGCATAGGCATCTATTTTGAAAGTTATGCTGATCCCTTTTTTCTTAAAAAAGATATTTTTGACCATAACCATAGGCTGATTGGCTATTCTACGGCAAACGCCCAGCCCATTTCTACCCTACCCCTAAACTTCATACCCGATTGTGCAGAATTATTGGCCGGATCGGAAGTTCTGTTGATCTGTGCTGAGAGCTCATCCTGCCTAGAGGTTGCTATCAATGCCATTCGAAAAGGGATCCATGTATTCCATTGTAATCTCAGCTTGTTCTCCCTACGGGAGCTAATGGATATCAGAATCTTACTGCAAGAAATTAGCGTTTCCGTTGGCTTTGGATCGTCGGGAGCGACACCCTTTCAGCATGCTTTAATGCCGTTACCAACGGAATTACCCATTTTTGCCGATTGCAAAAGAAACGTACAGGAATCCTATGATTATCGTCGGATACGAAAAATGTTAACTTTCGACTTGGGCTCACTGCTTCGTATAAGCAAAAGCAATGTTAGACGGGTAAGGCTGGGGGCCTTTCCGGTTTTAAAACCAGAATTTGACCTATTGTCTTTACGGATAGAGCTAGAAAACGGTAGCGTTCTTTGCTATACGCTAACAAATAATACCAAAAGCTCATCGTTTGCACTCTCTTGTTTTATAGATAGTGATTTGCACCTTCCCAACCTATCCACTAACGAACCATTTGCTGTTGCTGTGGCACAAAGCATTGAGGATAATCTGAAACAATTTCTACATAACATCCCAGCACCTATAGCTCCCTTAAACATTGAAATGGCAATAGATTTGCACAGGTTACTTGAAACGGTTTCGGAAAAATTACAGCTCTAATTAAAAGCTCTCCCCTTACACTTTTTTCCGATTTGTTCCGTTGTATAAATTATTCATTCATATTGTCCGAATCATACTTATTTATGCCTATTTTCGGCCACTAAAATAGTCAGATGAAGGAAAGGTTACTCACCATTACTTATATTGCATTCGATTTTACAGGCTCAGCCCTTGCGTGGCTGTTGTTCCATGCATATCGAAAGGGCGTTATAGAAACACAACTCTTTGGTGAACCTGCCCCCTTTATTTTTGACCTAAAGCTAGGATTGAGCCTTCTCATCATTCCCACCCTATGGTGTGTTCTGTTTTTTGTTAGCGGATTTTACAAAGATGTGTACAGGCGTTCTCGCCTGCGGCAGTTGGGCAATTCCATACTAGTTACCATTTTTGGCGTTCTTCTCCTATTTTTCGCGCTTCTGCTAGACGATTACGTGGTTAACTACAAAAATTACTACCACCTCTTCTTAAGATTGCTTTGGCTTCAGTTTATCATCACCTATATCCCAAGGGTTATAATCACCTCAATAGTTACCCGACGTATCCGAAATCGGATAATTGGGTTCCCTACGCTTATTGTGGGCGAAGGGTTAAAAGCCCATACGCTACTGGTTGAGCTGGAGAAGCAGAAAAAATCGGGCGGGAATAAGTTCGTTGGATTTGTAAGCGTTGGAGAAACTCCTTGTGAAGGCCTAGAGTCCAAGATCCCAAACCTAGGAGATCGACACCAGCTTTGCGCGGTAATCAAAGAGAATAGCATCCAAGAGGTCATTTTGGCTATTGAAGGAGAGGATAGCCACTTTATGAGCCAAATTGTAAACGACCTGCTTGGCATGAATGTAATTATAAAAGCTATTCCCGGAATGTACGATTACCTTACGGGAAGAGTAAAGATATCTGCAAAATTTGGTGTTCCGCTTATCCATATTTCCCATGAGTTGATGCCGCTATGGCAAAAAAAGGTGAAAACACTCCTCGATTTCAGCTTGGCAACCTTAGCACTAATTCTGCTCTTTCCCTTTTTACTCATCATTGCCCTGCTGGTTAGGCTCTCGTCAAAAGGGCCAATCTTATACTCCCAAGAGCGTATCGGAAGGTATGGAAAACCTTTTATGATATACAAGTTCCGTACAATGTACGTAGATGCCGAACGCAACGGGCCTGCATTATCCAGCAAAAACGATAACCGCATAACTCCCATCGGTCGTTTTTTACGAAAAACGCGTATTGATGAGGTTCCAAATTTCTGGAATGTGATAAAAGGGGATATGTCATTGGTTGGTCCTCGCCCGGAGCGTCAATTCTTTATTAATCAGATTATAAAAAAAGCACCGCACTATGTGCATCTGCAAAAGGTAAAACCCGGAATTACCTCCTGGGGGCAGGTTAAGTACGGCTATGCCGAAAATGTGGACGAAATGGTGGAACGGCTCAAGTACGATCTGGTCTACATCGAAAACATGTCGCTGTTCGTAGATTTTAAGATTATGATCTACACACTTATCACCGTTATCCGAGGGAAAGGGGTGTGAAGATTTACACCTAACCTCTCATCTCTCCCTTTAACAAAACCTGCTCGCTATGAGCAATTTGTAATTTTGTTGATAACCCTTTTGCCATTTCTATGCAAACAAGGAATAGGTTTCCTATTTTTGCAATAAAATAGAACGATGGCAGAAAAGAGAGCATACACATCCAAAACTAATCCCACCACCATTACCGGACTGGAGCTAGGCAAAATACCCCCACAAGCAGTTGATCTCGAAGAGGCTGTTTTAGGAGCTCTCATGCTTGAAAAAGATGCTGTGGTTACTATTCTTGACGTGCTCAAGCCAGAATGCTTCTACAAAGAAAGCCATCAAAAAATATTTCAGGCCATCCTAAACCTTTCTACTAAGCTCGACCCAATTGATTTGCTAACAGTTACCGAAGAGCTAAGGAGCAAAGGGTTGCTGGATGAAGTTGGGGGTCCGGTATACTTGGCCCAGCTCTCGTCGCGAGTTGGCTCTGCTGCACACCTTGAGTACCACGCCAAAATAGTTGCCCAAAAGTTTATTCAACGAGAGCTTATACGGGTATCATCCGAAATTCAAAACCGTGCGTTTGACGATTCCATTGATGTGGACGACCTGCTGGACTACTCCGAAATGGAGCTGTTTAAGGTTGCCGAAGGCAATATAAAACGGGAAACCGAGCCCATTAGCATTGTGGTTAGCGAAGCACTTAAACGCCTTGACGAGGCCAGTAAGCGAGAAGATGGGCTGAGCGGTGTACCCTGCGGTTTTACTGAGCTGGACAGGCTTACCTCCGGTTGGCAACCCTCCGACCTTATCATCGTGGCTGCACGACCCTCAATGGGTAAAACCGCCTTTGTGCTCTCTATGGCTCGCAATATGTCGGTTGACTATAAGGTTCCCATCGCCTTTTTCTCCTTGGAAATGTCGAGCATTC